>JASLCA010000174.1 GCA_030146225.1 Sphingobacterium sp.
TCTGGTAAATTTTTTGACTTACACTACAAAGAATACCATGGAGTCCTACCATGGCGTGGCAATACGGTCTATATTGTAGATCAGATCGTCCATATGAAATAAGACAATAAAGGCCTCATTCTTTCGAAGAGGCCTTTATTGTCCTCAAAATTTTACACGATTAACCGCAAGCCGAAACCTTTTTTCATTATTTTAGCGCAACATATTATTAACTAATATTCATGCGTAAGTATTTCTCATTTCTACTTTTAGGCTTGAGTCTCGGAAGTACGGCCCAAACGCCGGAACCCGCTACAATTAAAGCCAACTATGGTCTTGCAGCTAAGTTTTCACCAAACAAGCTCCGGACAATGATCTTTACCACGGAGGTAAAGCCCAACTGGATTAATCATACTGACAAGTTCTGGTATGAGTATCAGACCTCTACCGGTAAAAAATGGTATGTTGTAGATCCCTTGGCTAAGTCTAAGCAGATCCTATTTGACAATGCCGAAATGGCTGCTAAGGTCACTCGTGTAGTTAAAAACCCATTTGATGCGCAGCACCTAGCCATTGAAAACCTAAAGTTTACAGATGATCAAAAAAGTGTGCGCTTTCAGGTTCGCAGTACCATGGATACTGTAAAGAGTAAAGATGAAATGGCTAAGCTGAAAAGCAAGTCGGATAGTATTAAGAAAAAAACTTATTTTTTCGAGTATACCCTTGCGAATAAGCAGCTTCTTGAAATATCTGACACAACCAAAGAGAAAGAAAGAGCTTTTTGGGCAAGCTACTCCCCGGATACCACTAAGGTTTTCTTTGCTAAAAACTACAACCTATATTGGATGGATCTTGCCAACCTAGAAAAGGCCATCAAGGATGATAAAGACTCCACAATTGTAGAACATCAAATCACAAAAGATGGTATTCAGTATTATGCTTGGGGTGGAGACCAATACAGCACTACAACGGGCAATGATAAGGAAGAGGATGAATCCAAGAAAAGACAAGGCGTGCGCTTGAGCTGGTCGCCTGATGGCAAGCATTTTGCCTTGGCGCGCAAAGACAACCGACACCTGAATCCACTTTGGGTTATTAATAATGTCGGTCAGAAAAGACCTACTTTGGAGACTTATAAATATTTAGTCCCTGGAGAGACGGATTCTACAGAGGTAGAATTGTATGTATTTAATGCAACAGACTTTAATGCTAAGCGGATTAACGTGGCTGCATTTAAAAACCAAACGCTTAGTATTTATGGTAAAGACCGTGATAAATCTAGCTTTAAAGGCAAACACTTTATCAGTTATTGGCAAGGCAGCAATGAAGAGTTTTATATCAACCGCTCAAGCCGTGATCTAAAGCGTATTGATGTCGTTGCAGTAAATATTCAGGGGACTACGCGTACACTCGTTGAAGAACGTTCAAATGTATACCAAGACATAAAGAAGCCCTACTTCGTAAACAATGACAACCAATTTATACATTGGTCGCAACGTGATGGCTGGGGACATTTTTACCTGTACAGCAAGGACGGTCAATTGATTCGTCAACTGACGAGCGGGGAATACAATTGTGAAGAGATTACGGGCTATGACAAGGCAACACAGCAATTTACTTTTACTGCAAATGGCAAAGAAGTCAATGAAGACCCTTATTACTTACATCACTATGCGCTTTCTATTCAAGGTGGTCAGCCTAAATTATTAAACAAGGGCAACTTCGACCATCAGGTTGAGGTCAGTGAAAGTGGTAAATTCTTTGTAAATAACTACTCCCGCGTAAACACCGCCCCTAAATCTGATCTTTACAACTCTTCGGGCCAATTAATCCTGAAATTAGAAGAGTCAGACTTAACACAATTATTTGCCGCAGGCTATAAATTCCCGGAGCCGTTTAAAGTTAAAGCTGCAGATGGCATCACAGACTTGTACGGCGTAATCTACAAGCCTTTTGACTTTGACTCTACACGTACCTACCCTATCGTAGAATATGTGTACCCAGGGCCGCAAACGGAGGCTGTAAACAAGGCATTCGGTCGCGGTATGGATCGCACAGACCGTTTAGCACAAATGGGCTTTATTGTGGTAACAGTAGGTAACCGTGGAGGTCACCCAGCACGTTCTAAGTGGTACCATACTTATGGCTATGGAAATCTACGGGATTATGGCTTGGAAGATAAGAAAGTTACCGCAGAACAATTAGCCGATAGATTCCCTTATATGGACATCAACCGCGTTGGTATTACCGGACACTCTGGAGGCGGATTTATGTCTACCGCTGCGATGCTGGTATACCCAGACTTCTTTAAGGTAGCCGTTTCAGGTGCTGGTAACCATGAAAACAATATCTACAACAGATGGTGGAGTGAGCGTCACCATGGAGTGACTGAAAAGGTAAGCGCTAAAGGCGATACAACCTTCAACTATGCAATTGAGAAGAATAGCGAATTGGCCAGAAACCTGAAAGGGAAATTGCTTATTGCTACAGGAGATATAGACAACAACGTGCACCCTGCAAACTCCATCCGTATGGTGGAAGCATTAATTAAAGCAAATAAACGCTTTGACTTCTTGCTATTGCCAGGTCAGCGTCATGCCTTTGGAAATATGACTGAGTATTTCTTCTGGAGAATGGCGGATTATTTCTCTGAGCATCTCTTGGGAGATTCCAATAGAGACGCTGTCGATATGACAGAAATTAATAAGGAAATACCGTTAAGACGTTAACATAAAAAAAGGGTCGATTAGTAATCGACCCTTTTTTTATAGCTTAAAAGCTGCTTACAACTCTACATCATAATTCCAATCTTGCAGCTTATCTTGCAAGGTTCTGGATATACGGTTAAAGTAACGCTTCTGCTTGTAGCCCATCACCCACTGTACGCCTTGTACAGCATTGGTGCAGAATATTTCATCAGCCTCTTTCATAATCTCTGCATTAATCTGGGCTTCCACAACTGGGATGCCCTCGTCCTTTGCCATATCCATCACTACCCTACGCATCACCCCGTCTACACAAGCTTGTGAAAGCGCTGGCGTGTATAAGGTCTTCTCATAATAGACAAATACATTGGAACTTAAGCCTTCGCATAAGAAGCCTTCCTGATTGAGTATAAATACCTCGTCAAAGGCCAATCGTTTCTTATACAAGCCAGCCATTACCAACATTAAAGCATTATTGGACTTGAGGTGGGACAACTCACTATAAGGCTTTTTAAAGTCCGTATACACATCCACAATCAAGCCCAACTTCTTATCCCGAAGGGAGGCTGGTACGCGGGCTACTTGTATACAGTAAACTGGTCGATTGGATTCAGGAGCGTACAAGCCACCACCATCTCTAAATACGATCAGTCTCACGCGCACTTGTTGCCCAACCATATTGTTCTTGCGAATCAACTCTTCTACGCGTGAACGCACGAAAAAGGCATCAAAGGTACTGAACTCCTCAAACTGCAATAACTGCAATCCCTTTTGTAAGCGCTCAATATGAAAGTCTAAAAACCGAATGTCACCATCTTTCCAGAGCATGCTCTCGAATAGACCATCTCCATAGCGTAAAGCTCGATTGTCTATGGATACAATCTTTTCATCTTCGGCAACAAGTTGCCCATTATAATTTATAAACACGGAGGACATAAAAAATTAACATTAAGAATCGGAAGGCAAAATCGTAGCATACGATCGCCACTTGTCCAAAGCTGCTTGAAAATCCGCTGGAATAGGAATTTCAAAATAAACAGGCTCTTTGGTTGATGGGTGCAGAAAACCTAATGATTTAGCATGTAGTGCTTGTCTTGGAAGCAGCTCAAAGCAGTTCTGGACAAATTGTCTATACTTATTAAATACTGTTCCTTTTAATATGCGATCCCCTCC
>JASLCA010000180.1 GCA_030146225.1 Sphingobacterium sp.
ATAATTCTTTCTATCCTGTCCTTTCATAACGCCATTTTGAAAATCCCCAGAAAATTGCAGGCCATAACGAATATTACTTTCTCCCCCCTGTAAGTAAACCGAAGTTCTATTACTTACGGCTGTTCGCACAGGTTGCTTTAGCCAATTTGTATTAACCCCACTTTCAATAGCTACTAAGCGATCATTATACATTATGTCATAGAGGAATTGCTCTCTAGGAATCTCCCGACTATAGACTCCAGCCCGCTTTTCAAAATCTAATTTCTCAGTAGCATTCATCATGCTGTATACCGAAAGATCAGGTGTGGTAAGCCTAAAGTCATTGTTTAAAGTCACCTGTACCTTTCCTGCGGCAGGAAGCACGGTCGTAATAACCATTACCCCATTGGCTCCACGCGAACCATAAATTGAAGTTGCAGAGGCATCTTTTAAAAGCGTAATATTAGCAATTAGGTTCATATCTAAATCCACAACCCGCTGAATATTAACCTCGAATCCATCCAGAATAAATAGTGGAGAATTGGGATTAGCAGAGAGCTCTCCACTTAAATTCGGCATTGAATTAGCACCTCGCAATTGGACTTCAGGCAATTGATTGATATTTCCACCCGTTAAGTTATTGGGGACAATCCGAAAGGAAGGGTCCATGGCACTTACAGCGGCGAAGACATTAGAAGAGTTGATCGATTTAAGCTCTTCTCCCTTCATGGAAGTTGCGGCACCCGTAAAGTTTCCCTCTGGTCTTTTAAAAAGCCCCGTTACAACAACCTCTTCAATCCCCTCAGCACGTTCCTCAAGATCAACCAGATAGACCACATCCTCTTGAACCTTGAGATTTACTCTATTATAGCCCACATAGTTAAAACTTATTTCCCGCGCATACTCAGGGGCATCTAGTCTAAATCGGCCTAGCTCGTCAGTTTTAGTCTGCATGCCCTTTGCATCAACAGATACGGTTACACCTGGAAAAGGGCGTTTCGTCAGCTTATTCACTACCTTTCCCTGAAGGCGCACAGTTTGTGCCATATCCTCATCCAGAAAAACAATGGTCTCGTTCTTAAAGAGATAGACTACACCAGATTTCAAGTTAAAGTATTGGTCTAAGACGGAGGTAATTGAAGCATGATTAAATTTAGGGCTCACCTTTTTGGAAAGGTCTAATTTGCTCGAGCTAAAAACAAAATCATAGCCCGTTTGCTTGCGGATCTCTGTTAGAAACTCATTTAAAGATATATTTTTCTTATCTATAGATATGCTGCCAGTTTGCGCCTTTACATCCTGAAGGATAAGCGCATTGTACATAAAGATAAAGAGACAAAAAGTTAATAACTTTTTATAAAAAGTACCCATATTGTATTTTAATTTTTCACTCTAGCCTCTTAGGAAAGCTAAAGATGTTTAGGTTAATAGTAATTTAAGTTAGCTTAGCAATTCATAATATTTCATTGTTTAGGTAGAAATTAATTCATAACAGTAACCTCCTTTCCTTTTATAGTAAACTTTAGTTGATTAGTTTTCGATAGCATATTCAGTATTTCAGTAAGGTTCTTACGCCTAGAAATTTGTCCCCAGAATCGACTTTCAGTTGTATGGCCTAGATAGTTGACATCCACATCATACCATCGACTCAATTGCTTCATCACATTCTCCAAGGATTCATTATGGAAGTAAAACATGTCATTTTTCCAGGCTAATGAAGATTCCAGGTCAGCATTGGCGATATGAAGACCTGCTTCACTTATGGTAGCCAACTCATTGGGCTTAATAAAGGTCTCAACAGCTGCTTTCAATCCCTTAATTTTAATAGACCCTTCCACCAAGGTGGTTTTGATCTCCTTATCTTCAGGATAAGCGCTAATGTTGAAGGAAGTTCCATACACCAAAACCTCTTGAAGGGTATTCTCATGACCACTTCTTACAATAAATCGTTTCCCTACGTCCTTAGCAACATCGAAATAGCCTTCACCTTCCAATACGACTCTCCGCTCTTCTTTATCAAATGCATTGGGAAAGCTTAATTTTGAGGCAGCATTTAATTGAACCTTTGTTCCATCAGCTAGGATAATAGTCTGCGTGCCCGCCCTTGGCGTACTAATCGTATGGTAGCATTGCCTAATTTGAGGCTTATCTAAAGCCTGTTTATCAAAGCGCACATGTAAAAACCCCTCCGCTGTGCGCTCCATTACTAATCCCTCAAACAAAATTTGGGTCCCCGCTTTTAACTTTTCCAATTCAAAGCTTTTCCCATCTGCCATTTCTAAGATTGCCATATCCTTGGCAGGAAGTTGATCAAAAGTTAAACTATTAACAGGTACAATTACACTGTCTAGCGTACGACTTCTATCAGCTTCCTTCCAGGCAAATTCCGGGATCTCAAACTTGCCCATCTCCATTATAAATGGGGACAACATCAAGATTAAGACAGCAGCAATGCTTGCCCATTTTAAATAGGCAATACGGCGTACGGGTTGATGGAGTGGGCTGGCGTCAATTGTTTTTATAGCATTTAAGATCTGTTCTTGCTTCTCTTGATCCATATCCACAAGCACCTTCTCTTGCTGAAAAGAGCTGATTAAGGCTTGTTGTATTAGAATATTAAACCGCGAATTTTTGTAATATGATTCAAGTTCAGCTCGTTCTTCCTCCGTTTCAACTTGATCCAAGCAACGTTGCATCAAATAGTTAATACGCTTATATGTTGACATCTATCCTTTAATTTTAACTCAGTACGAAATAGTGAATATAGCAGTCCTTCATCTTTTTAGGCAATGGTTCAATAGCCCTTCTAGGGCAGTTGTATAGTAAAGACAATTGAAGGAATGCTTTGGGGGGGTGTTACTAAAAATATTTAAATAAAAAATGTAGCAAAAGAATAAAGGGAGCATCCTTCATATTTGCTAAACAATAGGCACGAATGCTTTTCATAGCTTGATCAAGGTTCCATTTAACTGTTTCTGGAGAAACATTAAGTTGAGCTGCAACCTCATTCCGCTTTAAAAATTGTTCTTTGATTAAAAGATAGGTTTCTCTTTGTTTAGGAGGAAGTGCGTCCACTGCCGTCTTCAGCATATGTTGAAACTCCTTATCCATAAGCAGGTAGTCTGCCTCTGGATAAACTCTGACTAAAGCTGCTTTAGCCTCTTCATGAGCGTAAGCTTTATAGCTATCTTGACGCTTTAAAATATTAAATGTAATGTTTTTTGCGAGTACATAAAGCCAACCTTCGAAATTATCAATATTGGTTAATAGCTGTTTATTTATCCAGACTTTAACAAATGTATCTTGCACAATATCTTCAGCCATATCAGTATTGCCAGTCAAGCGCAATGCAGTGGTATAGATATTAGGACGGTACAAATCAAATAGTTTTTTAAAAGCTAAATCATCAGCAGCCGCAACTTTAATTAAGATCTGTCTAAGCTCTTTACTTATCATTTAAAATTCATAGAACTAGTTTAAGGAACTAGGCCCGCTAGATCTTAAAACAATTTTTAAGACCTAGCCAAGCAGAAGCAAATATAGTAAACCTGTATACAAAACCTAGAAGGATAATATACTTTAATAATGCTAAAACGAATTGATTAAGAGTTGATTTAATTTACTTAAAGCTTCCTTATAGCCATCCCTATAAATGTATAAACTAAAAAAATAATCAAGCTGAATATCAAGCAAATACAACTAATCACAAATCACCATCCCCCCGACACATGCAATATTTGATATATACAAGTAATGAAAGACCAAGATATAATCAAACTATTGAACAAGTTAGGTTCAGAAAATATTAATCCTAAAGAGCTAGAAGAGCTGACTGATCTATTAAGAAGTCGGAAGGATCTATCACATCTCCTTGTGGACATGGAATTAAACTACCAGCAGCTTATTGAAAAAGCTAACTTACTCCAGTATAGGAATGCTGATTTGACTAGAGAGCGCTTAATGCAAAGCATCAGTGAGCCGATTGCAAAGCCAGAAGTTAAACCAAAGCGTTTTATAAAGTCCTGGCACTATGCGGCACTACTTATAGTTGTCTCCTCCATTGCCGGAATGATCTACATGGTCCAGCAGAATAGTACTTCTGCAGAATTCAGTTGGCAAACTGTGGAGACTGTAGCCGGACAAAAAAAGCAGTTGAGTCTAGCGGATGGAACACAAGTTACGCTAAACGGTAATTCAACCCTAAAGTATGCTGATCGCCATAAGAATGGGTTAAGACTAGTCCATTTGGAGGGGGAAGCTCTTTTTGATGTAGCCAAGGATAAGGCACATCCATTTATAATAATTTCTAAAAACTTTACAACACAGGTCGTAGGCACCACATTTAACCTGGATACCGATATAGAATCATCCATATCGGTCAATGAGGGAATCGTAAATGTTATCGCGATGGATGCCCAGCTCGTTCTGCAAGATTTAACCCTAAATAACAAAGGCAGCCACTTTGACTTGAACAATTGGACTGCCAGCTTACCTAAGGATATTGCTAAACTAACCTTAACAAAAGGTCAAAAAGCTTATCTCAAGGATGAGAACAGCTGGGAACCCCTTCCCTTTTCAGAAAAAAGCTGGACAAGCAAACAGATCGTATTTTTTGATGAACCTATGAATCAAGTCATATTAAAGCTAAACAGATCCTTTGGTATCCCGGTATCCTTAAGTGAAAAGCTTCTTAAAAATCGAGTGACCATTACCTTTGAAAACAAGGGCTATGAGCAAATCCTTTACACATTGGCAGACCTCTGTGATGCCAAGCTTATAAAAGACGGAAACAACTGGAAAATCACCAAATAAACTTAATTAAAACCTAAACCTATGATCCGAAAGATATACTAATAGTCTAAATAATCCGGCAGTGCTAGGCACCACCGGAAATACTGAAGAGCTGCTGCAACCAAAGCCTGAGAAACTTCTGCAGCAACCGCGCAAATAACTAAGTATTAACCTTATTCAGTCTTGCAAAGATGCAAAAAAAAATATACTATAAATATACTTTTCCTATCATCCAGATTATGCGTATTTCAATAATACTTGGGTGTTTTGTCTTAACTTCATCTCTAGCATTGGCGAGTCTACCCAGCTACGGTCAGGCCGAATTAGAAAAGACAGTTAAAGTCTCTTTTAAAGACTTAAAGCTTAAAGATGCCTTGGAGCAACTTCAAAAGCAGACAAATGTTCCTTTAGCTTACAACAGCAAGGATATCCCAACAGATAAAAATGTCAATTACAGTTCCAACAAGAAAGTAAAGTACATCCTAGAAGAAATTCTGACACCTTACAACCTAAAGTATGAAGTCAAGAATGGCTTTGTTCGATTAAGTAAATCAACTCCCAATAGCGCCTCAAAGCCAACGCCTACTGAAAGCCAACAAGCGGTAGAAATTCGAGGCGCAGTAACCGATACCCTAGGGATGCCTTTAGCAGGTGTATCCATTAGTTTAAAGACTAAACCTTCCATCGGAACGACGACAGATTTAAATGGAAAATACATGCTAACCGTTCCTAGAGGCAGTATCATTGTCTACCAAAGTATGGGCTATAAAATCAAGGAAGAGACTGTCGGCTCGCAATCCATTATCAATGTCAGCTTACAGCCTACGCAGGCAGGCTTGGACGAGGTCGTGGTGGTGGGCTTTGGTACCCAAAAGAAGATTAGTTTAGTAGGAGCCCAATCGACTGTAAATGCCAAGGACTTACAAGTACCTGTAGCCAACCTCAGCAATTCATTAGCAGGTAGATTACCAGGTGTTGTATCTGTACAACGTACAGGTGAGCCAGGCTTTGATGATGCAGGCATATACATCCGAGGGATATCCACCTTTAGCCAAGGGCTTAGTGCACCTCTTGTACTGGTAGATGGTGCACCTCGTAAGATGGCCAATGTAGACCCAGAAGATATAGAAAGCTTTACGGTATTAAAGGATGCTGCCGCAACTGCGGTATACGGAGTCCGCGGTGCAAATGGCGTAATTATTATTAAAACCAAAAATGGGAAGCCTGGGAAACCCAAGTTTTCAATGCGTTACTATGAAGGCTTAACCCAATTTACGAAAACCCCAGAATTTGCAGATGGAATCACCTATATGCATATGGCGAATGAAGCCTTAACCAATAGAGGAGCCGCTCCACTTTACAGCGAAGAGCGTATCCGCTTAACACAAGAAGGAGCTGATCCATACCTCTATCCAAATGTAGATTGGATGAATTCCTTGTTTAATAAATTTGGACATCAACGCAGAGGCAATCTGAATGTTAGCGGAGGATCAGACCGTGTAAATTACTATGTAGCGACCAACTACTTTGACGAATTAGGTCTTTACAAGCAGGATGATCAGGTAAAGTACAATCAGCAAACAGGCTTCAAGCGCTATAGCATGACCACAAACCTGTCGATAAAAGCTTCAGAGCTCACCAAGATAGATCTGGGTATTCAAGGCTACCTTGCAAATGCAAACTATCCAGGCACAGGTCAGGCAACAATCTTTGGGAATGCCTTTATAATGACTCCTGTAATACATCCTATTAAGTATGAAAATGGGTATATGGCAGATCAGCGCTCAAGTGGCCTTACCAATCCATATGGACACCTTACCGAGTCAGGATACGCCAATCAATGGCGAAACCAATTGTTCTCAAACCTAAGAGTTACCCAAGACCTCCCCTTTATCACAAAGGGTCTCTCCATGAATGCCATGTTTTCATTTGATGTATACAACTACACGAGTATGCGAAGAGAGAAGCGACCAGATACCTACCTAGCAACAGGTCGCGATGAAAATGGTAAAATGCTTTATGAACAGACCTTTGTTGGGGAACGCTTTTTAAGCTTTAATAGAAGCAGCAATGGGGAGCGCACCATCTACGTAGAAGGTGGCTTAAACTATGCACGCAGCTTTGGTAAGCATGCCACTTCCGGAATGCTCTTGTTCAACAAGAGTGACCGCTTAGACTCTCAAGCCAGCAACTTTATTAACTCTTTACCCTTCCGGTACTTAGGCCTATCAGGAAGAGCCACCTATGCCTATGATGATCGCTATTTCTTAGAAGCTAACTTTGGATACAATGGATCCGAAAACTTTGAGCCCAGCAGTCGTTATGGCTTCTTCCCTTCATTCGCCTTGGGATGGGTGCTCAGTGAGGAGAGTTTCTTTGGCTCCTTAAAAGATCAGATACAATTGGCCAAAGTCCGCTTTTCACATGGTAAGGTTGGAAACAGCCAGATTGCAGGCGATAGAAGATTTGCCTATATCTCAACCATTAGTGAACCTGATGGCTATGTATTTGGGAAAGACCGAAACAACAGTTGGAAAGGACATAATATTGGTGAATATGGTGTAGACGTTACCTGGGAAACAGCCATTAAGTCCAATTTAGGATTTGATATACAGACCAAAAACAATGCCCTAAACATACAGTTTGACTTATTTCAAGAGCGTCGCGAAGGCATATTCTTAAGACGGGGTAATGTCCCCTCTTATGTGGGCTTACAAAGTGCACCCTATGGAAACTTAGGTATTATTGAAAACAAAGGATTTGACGGTGCGATCACCTATAATAAAAAGATTAGGGATTTTTCATTCCAAATTATGGGGAATATAACCTTTACTAAAAACAAGGTTATAGAAAATGATCAGCCAAACCCCATGTACCCTTGGTTAGATAAGCGTGGACTCCAAGTAAATCAACGTTTTGGACTTGTAGCCCTAGGCCTATTTGAAACAGAAGATGAAATCAACAATGGACCCTTGCATGCAGGAACTGTAAAGCCAGGAGATATTCGCTTCCAAGATACCAATGGGGATGGAAAGATTGATGATTTTGACCGCGTGCCTATGGGCTACGGAACAATTCCGCAGCTGGTCTATGGCTTTGGCTTAACGGTAGGCTATAAAAACTTCAGCTTATCATCCCTATTCCAAGGGGTGGGCAATGTGGATATACATATGAATGGCGAGGGATTGATGCCCTTTGCCGTATCCATGAGTAGAGGAAACCTTTTAAGCAATATAGAGGATCGTTGGACCATTGACAATCCAAGACAAGACGCCTTCTATCCACGCCTTTCAGATGGGAAGCCGAATAACAATTATGGCACCAGTACATGGTGGATTAAAAATGGAAAATATGTGCGATTAAAAGATCTACAACTAACCTATAATCTTCCAAAGAAGTGGATTAACCCCTTGAAGATAGAAAATGCAAACATCTTTGCTGCTGGCTATAATGTTTTCACTTGGAGCCCCTTTAAGTTCTGGGATGTAGAATTAGGTGATGGTAGAGGTAGTAACTATCCGAATATATCAAGTTATTCATTCGGCGTAAACGTTAATTTTTAATAACATGAAAAAAGTATTTTTAAATCTATATTTCCAGATTCTTTTTGCAAGTTGCTTATTGGTTTTTTCTGCCTGCAACAAGGATTTCCTAAATCAGGTGCCTGATGATATGCTTACCATCGATGAGGTCTTTAATAGAAGAGATCTTTCTGAAAAGTGGTTAGCCAATGTCTACAGCCATATTCGTGATGAAGCGCATCGTACAAATACCACGCCTTGGGATGTAATATCCGATGATGCGGATGTATCTCAACGCAACACCCCTTTTCAGGTTAATCTTGGGAATTGGAGCGCTTCCTCCAACTACTGGAACTTTTGGGAGCATTATTATAAGGGCATTCGAACTGCCACCACCTATCTAAACAATATAGATGGGAATGAGCAAATTCTTGCAGATCGAGATGGTCAGACCTTAATAAATCAGCGTAAGGCAGAAGCAAGGTTCTTAAGAGCCTTCTTTTATGCAGAGCTATTAAAACAGTACGGCCCTATTATCTTAATTGGGGATGAAGAGATTGCACCAGATCTTCCCATTACGGATCCAATAATGCAGAAAAAGCGCAACAGCTATGATGAATGCGTTAACTACATTATCTCTGAGTTAAATCTTGCCGAGCAGGAGCTTCCAGTAGTGCATTACATCGATCAGCCTGAATTGTCAGGGGACTTTGGTCGAGCAAGTAAAGTCCTATGTCAGGCGATTAAAAGTCGGGTATTGCTTTATGCGGCAAGTCCTTTATTCAATGGGAACAAAGAGTATTCATCCGTAGTTAACAAGGATGGAACAGCCTTGTTTAACACCGAGTATGCAGCAGAAAAATGGAATCTAGCAGCACAAGAGGCTAAAAAGATTATTGATTATGCAGAATCATCGGGGAAGTTGGGACTTTACAAAAAATTCAATACCGACGGCAGTCTCAATCCATACTTATCCTATCGGGATGCCATGATAGACCCTTGGAATATCGAGTGGATTATGGCTAGAAACAGTAATTCATTAGGCAATTATCAACGTTCCTCAACCCCAAGGCTAGCAAGTGGCTTTGCCTCTATGGGACCTACACAGCAATTGGTCGATGCCTATAGGATGAAAAATGGAAAAATTCCAGTACAAAGCTATAATAATGATGGCTCGCCAATAATTGATCCAACAGCTGGATACAGCGAAACAGGCTTTAGCAACTTTCAAGCTCCAGGAGCGACTCGCAGTAGAAGCACCTTCAATATGTATGTAAATAGAGAGCCTCGATTCTATGCCACCATTACCTACAGTGGTAGTGACTGGATTAACACAACCTCCAGCCTAGGCCTGCGCGAAGTACAACTCTATTACACAGGAGAATCAGGCAAAGGCGGATCGCATGATTATTCCGAAACAGGCTATTTATTCCGGAAGAATATTTCACCTACCTATCACCCTACCCAAAATAACGTTGCGCGTGCATATGTTATGATGCGGTACGCCGAAATCTTGCTAAACTATGTAGAAGCCTTAAACGAATTCGCACCCCAAGATGCCAATGTCTTAAAGTACCTTAATCAAGTCCGCGAAAGAGGTGGAATACCGCCCTTACAAGCCGGACTTTCACAGGAGCAGCTGCGAGAGGAAATACGTAGAGAGCGCAGGATTGAACTTACGATGGAGCATGTACGCTATTTTGATACCCGCCGTTGGAAGATAGCCGAGCAGACAGATGCAGGCGGATTCTATGGGATGAATGTAGAAGCCGGAACCTCAAATGCAGACCCTAACTTCTTCAAGCGGACACGTTTTGAAAATCGGACATTTAGAAAGAATTTCTACCTGTTTCCAATCCCACAAATTGAGATTGAGCGAAATGAAAACTTAGTACAAAATCTGGGCTGGTAATCCTCTTCTTTACCTAAGTATAATCATATTATGAAAAATATAAAGAACAAAAAGACGGTTATCCTAGCCATTAGGAATTTTACGTTAGCGATGCTAGCTCTACTAAATATCCAAAGCTGTCAAAAAAATGTCTATGAATTTGACGAAAGCTTGGTCGTCAGTAGCTTATTTATGCAATCCGCTACTGAAGGTGCTATCCAAAAAACAATGGACATCAACGATGAGTGGATACCGCTAAAGATTGGAGCCGGATATGGTGGCGTGAAAAGCCTTGGAAAGGATATTAAAGTAGAATTTGAGGTCTCTACGAAGGCACTTGAGGAATATAACCAAGTAAACGGGACAAGCTATAGTCTGCCTCCAAAGGAAAGCTACCGCTTTACAGAAAGCTCAGTACTAATTCCTAACGGAAAGTTTGGTAGCAATGCCACTAGCATTGAAATCAACCCCTTACATCTAGCTGGAACTCAGCGATACCTGCTGCCCATAAAGATCCTTTCAAATGATGCGGGCATGGCGATATCCGAAGAATTAAATACAACTTACTTTTTAATCAATGGCCAGTATACGCGAAATCCTTTTGAAGTATATCCACAAAAAGGCTGGGCTATACAAGGCTTCTCATCAGATGATTATGATGCAGGTGGGGGACGTGCAAACTTTGCAATAGATGGGGATGTAAATACATTTTGGCATTCTCAATACCGTTTTATAGATGGGGTACGGCCCTCCCACCCGCATTTTATAGCCATCGATATGGGGCAAGCCCAAGTTTTACATGGACTGGAGATATATGGCAGAAACACCCAGATATCGGGCACTGGAAACCCCAAGAATATTGTAGTAGAGACGAGTATGGACGCGAAGATATGGGAAGAGGCAGGTAGTTTTTTCTTAGCCAATGAGAAGGCGATGAATAGTGTTTACTTTCCTGTTTCCAGAAATGCTAAATTCTTTAAAATAACGGTCGTGGCCAGCCATGCAGACGTTTACCGCACACATATAGGAGAAATTAAAGCTTTTTAAATCACCAAATACCCATGCCAGCAACTGCGCATGGGTATTTAAACTTAAATAATTAGACAATGAAATCGAAGCTTATCATTTTAAGTAGTTTATTACTATTTGCGGCATGCTCCAAAAGCAAGTCCGATAATATTCCTGAAGTAAAACCAGCAGACACCGAGGCCACAACAGTCAAGGTAATGACCTATAATATTTATGGCGCTCGAGAAGGTGGAATCCCTGACTTAAAGGTTATTGCGGAGGTAATAAAACGAGCTAACCCAGATATTGTAGCCTTACAAGAGGTAGATAAGTTTACCAGCAGGAATGAGCGCAATGGAGATATTGCAAAGGAGCTGGGTAAACTGACAGGCATGGAATACTTCTTTGCAAAAGCAATTGGCATAGGTACTGGAGAATATGGGGATGCGGTATTGTCGAAGCTCCCAATTCAAGAGACAAAAGCATATAGCTTGGCTGTGACACCTGAGCTCGGAGGAGAAATCCGATCCGTTGCGCGTATCCTTGTAGAAAAAGACAAGAAGCAGTTTTACTTTATTAGTACACATTTCGACCATCTCCAAAACGAAGGAAACCGACTAAAGCAAGCCAGAGACTTTGTCACATTAGCAAAATCATTTGATAAGCCTATGATTGTAGGAGCCGATTTCAATGCCCTTCCTACTTCCGAACCCATGAAAATCTTAAGAGAGTTCTTTCATCTAGGCTGTCCAAATGGAAATTGCTCGCAAGCAACATTCTCGACAAGCAATCCAAAGTCCACCATTGACTACCTAATCTATAGCCCCATAGATGCCTTTACGGCCAAATCATATGAGGTTTATACCTGGGCTAATAAAGAGTCAGACCACTTCCCGGTGCTAGCCACCTTTATCGTTAAATAAGGTCTGTTAATCCCCTCAAGGTAGACCAGCTTAAAGGCTAAGGAAAATAAAAAGAAATACAATATCCTGGTAAGCTCCCAGGTAATTTCGAATAGACTTTAGTGCTAGCGCCATATGCTCCTTGACAGTTTGAGGGGAAATATCCAATATTTGGGCAGCTTCTTTATAGGAAGCGCCCTTTTCCCTACAGAGAATAAAAACACGTTGGCGCTGTGGCGGCAAACTATCCACCGCCTTTTGATAAATCTCCTCATACTCCTTCTCTTGATACTTAAAGTCCGCTGCGCTAAAGAGGTCCAATTCGCTAGACTCCCTGCTAATCTCTGCGATCAGGGATAGTGTGCGGGCTTTACTTTTAAGCTCTTGGAAAACTAAATTGCGCGTGATCCGAAAAAGGTACTGATGAATTGGAAATCGTAAACTTATACGAGCTCTTGCCTCCCAAAGCTTTAAGAATGCATCATGTAAGATATCATCTATTAGGTTGTTATCTTGGATATACCTGTACACAAAGTTATACAGATGTTGATGATGGCGTTCGTAAATTTCCAAAAAAGCTGTATCATCTCCTTTTTTAAGGCGGGCATTAATTAGAAATATCTCACTGACTTTTTCCATCTAGCTATACAAGAGTTAGGTACAAAAATATCTATTCATTTGTTATGTCAATATTAAACTATTGTAAACAATGAGGCTGGAAATTGTTATTGATTTATTCAAATAAAATTGGAGCTGCCTCTCCGAATACGGCAACAGTTGGGACTTGGTTATCATGCTTGCTATAGGTTTTAGAAATCAATGCTGTGAAAAGCCTCTACAGCAAGATCTGGTTACTCAAATTTAGACTTTTTTTGCATAAAAATCTATATAATAGAGATAATTATTTCTGAATGCCACATAGCCTACTAAAGATAGCTACAGCAACTAAGCCCCCAAGAGCAGGATCAAAATGCATAGCCAGTAAGTAGATCAAAGCTATAGCTAAAAACCATAATAGAGCTGGATAGCAGCAGACTAGCTGCATCGGCAAATATTACCTAAATCAACCTGATAATCTTCCCCAAATATGTACCTTTGAAGCTGCGTGGAGATGCCCAGAATTTAGGGCATGGCTAGAGTTAAATATAGGAATGCATTTATCCTGAACTAGGCCTCTATCTGACTTCTCTAATAAGCAATGACAACAGCGGACTTAAGTCCATATTTTTATGAAAAAATCAAAAGTAGCCGTACCAGCTGCCCTATTATCCATGGTTTGTGTACAAGGTGGTGCATCTATAGCAAAGGGCTTGTTTCCAGCTGTAGGAGCAATTGGTACCAGTACGCTCCGTATTGGGCTATCGGCATTGCTGCTTACCCTGATAAATAGACCGAAATTCAGAACCTTTACGAAGCAACAATGGATGTATTGTAGCATCTATGGGATTGGCATTGCAGCCATGAACCTTATCTTTTACATGGCTATTCAGCGGATCCCATTGGGCTTGGGAGTTACCATTGAATTTATCGGACCCTTGTTCTTAGCACTGGTGCTTTCACGACGATTATTAGATGTTGTCTGGGCATTATTAGCCTGTGCAGGCATCTTATTAATTGTGCCTTGGCAAAGCAATAACATCGACATTATTGGCTTAGGACTAGCCTTTTTAGCAGGAATATTTTGGGCAGTATATATCGTAGTGGGTGGCAAGATAGCACAGGTTATGGATGGAAAGAATGCCGTTACCACAGGCATGCTAATCGCCACACTTGTCATTATCCCCTTTGCGCTCTGGGACGGGGCCTTGCTTAATCTAACGCCACTAACACTCTTAAAAGGGTTTGGTGTGGCAATCTTATCTAGCGCACTCCCCTTCTCCTTGGACTTTGTGGCACTCAAGCAGATCCCTGCCAAGACCTTTAGTATCCTGACAAGCCTACATCCAGCATTTGCGGCTTTTTCAGGCCTATTATTTCTAGGAGAAACCTTAACAACCACTCAATGGCTTTCCATCCTATGCGTAATTATGGCCAGCATAGGAACCACCTTGTTTAGTAGAAAAACGAAAGTAGCACTATAAAAAAATAGCGTCAAGAAAAATAAGACATTTTCCTTGACGCTAGCTAAAAAGCTTATCTGAAGCCTATTTCTGCGGAATATTCTTTAAGATTTCCAACAAGAACTTCCAGAACTTCTGTACAGAGCTGATCGAGACACGTTCTTGTGGCGAATGCGCACCCAGAATGGTAGGTCCAAAGGAAATCATATCCATCTCTGGGTAATTTGTTCCTAAAATACCACACTCCAAGCCTGCATGACAAGCGACAACAGCTGGCTCCTCCTTAAAAAGATCCGTATAGATATGAGTTAAGGTAGCTAAGATAGGCGAGTTCGGGTTAGGTGTCCAGCCAGGATAATCTCCAGAGAAAGTAACCGTAGCCCCCATTAATTCAAATACAGATTTAAGCGTATTGGCCATATCCAGTTTAGAAGACTCAACAGACGATCGCGTTAAACACTTAATCACAATCTTACCTGCCCCAACTTCAATTCTAGCAATATTATTGGAAGTTTCCACTAGATCCGCAAAATCAGCACTCATACGATAGACCCCATTATGGGCAGCATAAATACCCTTAATTAAGCTTTCTTGAATAGCCTTAGGCAAGACAGTAGCAGCAGTTGCATCCTCTTCACAAGTAATAGTTAAGCCAGCGTCCACCGTTGCAAACTCCTTCTTAATAACCTCACTAAGTTCAGCCACAGCGGCGAGTAGCGCTTGTTTATTACCAGTGGGTACTGTCAACAATGCATTCGCTTCTCTAGGGATAGCATTTCGCAAGCTTCCGCCATCAATTGCTGCAATTCGAATCCCCTTGTCTTGCAATTCAAAAAGTATTCTATTTAATATTTTATTCGCATTCCCCAAGCCTTTATGGATTTCTACACCAGAGTGTCCCCCATGCAGACCTTTTACAGTCAGCTTCAAAAGCTTAGTATCCGCGTCAATAGCCTCTTCCACATAAGTTTGTTTAGCCGTAACATCAACTCCCCCAGCACAACCGATGTCGATCTCATTATCTTCTTCAGTATCCAAGTTTAGGAGAATATCGCCTTTTAAAACGCCACCTTGAAGTCCTTTAGCACCAGTCATACCCGTTTCTTCATCAATGGTAAACAATGCTTCCAAGGCTGGATGCACAATATCATCTGCGGCAAGGATGGTCATAATCGCTGCAACGCCCATCCCATTGTCGGCTCCCAGCGTCGTCCCATGAGCACGCACCCAGTCACCATCTACAAACATGGAAATGCCCTGCGTATCAAAGTCAAAATCTGTATCGTTATTCTTCTGATGCACCATGTCCAAATGAGACTGTAACACGACCGGCTTACGATCTTCCATGCCTGCTGTAGCAGGTTTTCTAATAATCACATTGCCTACAGCATCCTTAAAAGTTTCTAATCCCAATTGCTGTCCAAAGTCCATTGCAAATTGAATAACCCTTTCTTCCTTTTTAGAGGCTCTAGGTATAGCATTCAAGGCTTGAAAATTCTTCCAAACCGCTTTCGGCGTTAACTGATCTAACATGGTTTCCATATAATTAATATCCTTTTTACAAAAATAAGAAATCTTCTTCGCCTTTAGCCCTTAGATTCCATCACAAATCCGTTATATTTGACCAAGGACAGGCTAAGCATGCGATTAATCTTGTGAAAACATAAGCAGATTTGTAGGCTAAGGCAATTTTTGATAATCCAGCGCAAATAAAGCAAAATATGAAATCATCCAAAGCGAAAATGATTGCCGGGGAGCCCTATATTCCAATGGGAAAGGAATTGTTTGAAGATCGCCTAAAAGCCCAAGAGCAGGTATT
>JASLCA010000183.1 GCA_030146225.1 Sphingobacterium sp.
GGGATGCTTCCTACGGAACCGCAGATTTTTTCTACAATGGGAATGTAGACAAGTGGAAAAAATTCGGAAACTCCCTAAAGCTTCGCCTAGGCATGCGTCTTCGCTATGCGAAACCGGATCTAGCAGAAGAGACTGTTAAAGCCGCAATGACCGCTAGCTATGGCCTATTAGCGAGTAATAGCGACAATGCGGCTGTGGCCACTTTTAATAATGCGCAAGCTGAAAATCAAAACCCAATTCTACGCCAGTCCACTACTGGTAGTGCGGATTTACGCTACCTAGCCAATACGCTAGTCGACAAATTAAAGGGCTATAATGATCCCCGTCTGCCAGTCTTGGCACAAGCTGTAATCCTAAATGGTGTCAGCACCTATCAAGGAATCGGCGTGGCATTGACAGACGATCAATTGTCTCAGTTGATTCGCTCCAATTACTCTACCCCAAATAAAGCGACTTGGTTTAGCTTAACCTTTAGCCCTATTCCAAGTTATGCAATGACCTATGCGGACATCAGCTTTTACAAGGCTGAGGCAGCCCTACTAGGATGGGGAGCAAATGCAGCGGATGCACAGGAATTGTTTGTGGAAGGTGTAAAAGCAGCCTTTGCATTAGCTCCATACAACTTGAGCAGTATCCCTGCAAGTTATACACAAAATGTACTGTCCTTTGCAGGGCTGAACGATGCGCAGAAAATGGAAAAGATAGCCACCCAGAAATGGATTCAGCTATTCGGTCGTAATATGGAAGCATTTGCAGAGTGGAGACGCACAGGTTACCCTGTATTGAATCCAGGACCAAATCAAGGCTCTACAAATGGTCAAATTCCAAGACGAGGCATCTATGCTAGTGAAGAATCGGATCTCAACAAAGCCAATTACAAAGAGGCGGTTGCACGCATGAGCAATGGCGACTCCTTCTTATCCAAAGTCTGGTGGGATAAAAACGAATAGACTACAATCCTCAATAACCAAAAGCGCTACGTAATCACGTAGCGCTTTTTTGATTACAAGCCTTTAAAAGCTTCAAAAACACGTTCCTTTTCCAAGAACCACATGCCTAGCTTTATATCATTTATGCCTGTTGCCAACTGATACGTAAATTTAACCCCATGATTAAGATCTGCATCAATCTGGGTTTCCAAATACCGCAGCGCAATGCGGGGATGATCTTTCAATACGCCTCCCAATTCTGTAATATGGGAGGAAACTAAGAAGATAGAGTTTTGGATAGTTGATATACTCGCCAACAACTGGGAAGTCGCCTCATAGGCATCCTGATAATTCGTCCCTTTAAACAATTCATCCAAAAGGATAACCATTGGTCCTTGCTGATGAATTGATTGAGCTACCGACTTTACGCGCAGCACCTCATTGAAAAAATGACTATAGCCCGAGCCTAGATTATCCCCGAGATTAATGCTTGTTATTAAGCCTTGAAATAAGCTAGTTTCCATAGCATCAGCTGGTACTGGAAAGCCCATATGCGCCAGGTAAATACAGCTCCCTATAGTCTTTAACAAGGTAGACTTGCCCGTCATATTTGCTCCCGTAAGAAACCAAATATTCTGTTTGCTACTGATGGCTACATCATTTTTCACTGGATTTGCTAAGCTTAAGTTGTAGCAGCCTTGCATATGCAATAGCATCGCTGAATCGGCTTGCTCCGTAAAAACAGGGAAGCAAAGTGATTTGATCACATAAAGTCGCGCAACTGCCCGTAAGGCATCCAAGCTATAGCACAGCTTGAAAAGCATATAAATATCCGTCTGATGAATATTCCTAAACTGATTGTCATACTTAATATGCAGGTGCAACGTAGCCTTGCCTTGCGCCAAGCTCTTGATTTCTGTAAGATCTAAATGCTTAGCAAAAGCATAGAAAGTCGCAGCATAGGCTGCTATATCGCCCAATGGCCTGCCCGATTGCAAGGCTGTATCAAAGATGGCTTTTAGCGCAACAATGACTTGGGCAATCTCTTTAATCGACTGCTGAATTAGTAATTGTTCTTTTTCATAAGCAAGCGATAAAAAATTGGTAGCAAGCTTATCCATAAAGTAGATCAACTTACTTTCGCTATAAAGATCCTTGCTCAGCGCTAAGTACCGCTCCAGATCATCCATCATATACTTATCAAAAAGCTTATCAATATCCGTATTAGCTAGATACTGTATAGCCTCTTGTCTTGCTACTATAGCGTCTTTAGTCACTAAGGGATTCAGGAACATCTTATAGAGTATATCCCGCCCTCCTAATGTACAGGTGGAATCAAAAAGCATCAACAAGCTTCCATGCATCCAATCTATAGCATGCAAATCTGATAGTGTCTGTTGGTCAATTTGAAACATAAGGATAATATAAATGGTATAGCAAGCCCAGCAATTGCTGCGTACATATTATGTAACTTCTAAAGTAAGAAATAACAGAGAAATATACTGCTACTGAACTAGCCCTTCTTAAAGATTTAACCAATAATTAACCTTTACCATAAAAGTATTTGTCGAGGAAAGCCCGAAGAGACGATCCAAGTTCCTGCCCCATCCGGGTTGATATAGATCATCTCGGTTGGACTGATTATGCTCCCACACAAAGTACATGGTTGAGCCTGGCCTATATTCCCAACGGGCAACCAGATTGGAGCGAAATTCATTAAAACTAAAATTGGGATCTTTAAAGCGCATGGCCGCTGCACCAGCCCCTATTTCATAGGAGCCATTATCAAACTTTATTTCCTCCTGCTTAAAAGCATAAAAACGTTCAGCATAGACGGAAGATTTTGTATCCTCCGCACGTTTAAACTGATCGTACTTTGCGACCGAAGTAAAAGGAGAGCCATAATACTGTAGCGTAAAATCAGGGGTCAGATTAACCTGTAAGTTTAAAGTCACGCCATAAGTCTCCTGATCCATCCGGCCCATAATATAGGTTTTAGCTGTCGTGTTGGCATTTGTTGGACTC
>JASLCA010000187.1 GCA_030146225.1 Sphingobacterium sp.
TCCAGATGGCTTTATGTCTGCCCAAATAGCTAATACTGGACGAATGCCCTATAAAAGTAATGATAAGCTTAAGCCTGATCTAGAAGAGATGGCATCCACCTTAAAAGGCTATATGGCTTTTACAGGGAAATATAAGGTCGATGAAAATATGGCAATTGTCCATTACTTAGTGAAGAGTTCTTTATTCCCCAATTGGAACAATCAGGTGTTGTCCAGAAAGATCTATTTTGAAGGGGACGTCCTCTTTATGAAGACCACAGCGCCCATCCTGTCCAATGACGAGCTGGTTAATGCTTATATGACCTGGCAGAAGGTGGATCAAAGCATAGATGATTTCTTTGATGAAAAAGTTTTAGCGGAGTATCGGGAGCTTTAATACAAGCCCATTACATAAAAAAGGCGTTACAATTGTTGTAACGCCTTTTTTTATAGAGATCAATGCTGGAATTAATTCAATGCATCAATTTTAGCTTTTAACTCATTGGATTTAGCCTCATCTTGTTGAAAGTCATAATAACCTTTCAAACTTTTTAGCGCATCCACATCATTTGCATTTAAAGCTACTGACTTTTCAAGGAAAGGAAGTGCTTCAGCAATCTTAACCTTCAACGACTTCACCTTTTCCGCATAGTCATTGTTGGACATTGTTTTATCTTCGTTTAACGCATTCAACTCTTCTCTAACACCATTGATAATGGTAGCCGCTGCATTTTTATTTGCATCAGCATAATTAGGATCAATAGAAACAGCTTTCTTATAAGCCTCAATAGCTTTAGCATTATCGTTGGAAGCAGAGTAGGCGATACCTAGGTAGTAATAAAGAGATTTATTGTTTGCATCCTTGCTAATTTGGGTCTCGATATCCTTAATAACCTTAGCCTCATTGCC
This sequence comes from Sphingobacterium sp., assembly GCA_030146225.1. GTDB lineage: Bacteria > Bacteroidota > Bacteroidia > Sphingobacteriales > Sphingobacteriaceae > Sphingobacterium. The sequence goes on from JASLCA010000187.1 coordinate 889, forward strand.
AGCGATCAGATTTAGTTCGATATTTTGAATAGCTGCATCATTGTCATTCGGGTATAACTTAGCCGCCTGAGCTGCATAGTCCAATGCACTCGTTGTATCCTTAAGTGATAGGTAAAGCTTTGGAAGATCTACCAAGATAGATTTATGCGCAGAGAAATCATTTCTAGGAATTAGTTGCTTGTACTTCTCTACTGCATTTTTGTAGTCTTGTCCTTGGATAGCAGCTAAACCAGCGTAATAGGTAGAGGTTGTATCTCCAGGGATATACGCCAAAGTTTGGTCAAACTCAGCATAAGCGGTTTTGAAATCCTGCTTCTCCCAGGAAGCAACCCCTTTGTTAAAGCTATACTGCCCCAACATCTGCGCTACATAAGCTAGGTTTTCCGTGTTTTTGTTTTCAGCATCTAGCTCTTTTGCCTTCTGAATGCCTTCAACAGCAGCTTTGATTGCCTCATCAGAATTGTCTAAGGTAGCGATGTTCGCATTTACTAAAGCATAAATGGTCCAAGTCTCTGGATCATTCTTCGTTTTATCATGCGCAATAGCTAAGTCAATAGCTTCTTTAGCAATAGTAAGATTTGGCTTTCCTAAAGCAGCAGAACCAGCAGTTTTAAGCTCATCATACTTTTGTAGGCTGCTTTTTGCTTTTCTTAAATTATTGGTTTGGGCAAAGGTTGTGCTACCTGCCGCAACTAATAAAGAAAACACTATAACTTTTTTAAAATTCATATATTTAATTATTTGAAAGTTGATTTAATAATAATTTCACTCTATCCAATTGTGTTAAATCGCCAGACTTTTCATAGTACATCGCAAGCGCTTTTAGGGCATTTACATCATAAGGCCGAATCTCATTCGCTTTTAACAAGAGATTCTGCGCATAATATTGTGCTTCCACCTTTTCCTCATCCTTTAAGAAGTCCCCCAAGAAAATTAATCCCAAGGCTAAATTGGCTTCGTAATTATTCGGATTCAATTGCAATGTCTTCTGATAGTAGTCTTTAGCAACTTCCACTCGGCCAACAGACTCGTTCGCAAAGCCAGCAAGGTAGTTCAAATCTACATTCTCTGGCTCGAATTTAATCGCTTCATTAACTATAGGAACGATAGCAGGGTAATTATTATTGTGTGCAAGCTCCTGAATTAAATTCATAAGAACCGCTTTATTATCTTTGAACTTATCCCTAGCACGCTCTAAAGTGCTGAGAACCGCATGTTTATTGCCCGTTTCACGGTATACATCGGCTAATTCTAAATACATTGTAGCCGTTGCATTGGGCTCTTCAATAATCTCCTTGTAATAGCCTATAGCTTCCTCATATTGCTTACTCTGCACGGCTAATAAAGCCAGATTATAGGTTACTTCTGTATTGCCTACATCAAGTTGTTGAACCTTGAGGTAGTTCTCATAAGCATTCTTATAATCCTTCTTACCGAGTGCTTTGTTGGCATTGTAAATATGTGAAGCAGCTAGATTCTGCTTCACATACTTCATTTCAGCGGGATGATTATCCAGGTCATTCACCTTTAACTTTTTTAGTGAATGATAGGTAATATCGATGGGATCTTTCGGGCTCTTTATAGACCTGCTAGAATCCGCATAGGCGAGTGAGCTGTAGATCATGGCACGTAGTACATTGACCTTGGCACTAGTAGAGTCCCGTTTGTTTTGATAGCTTGCGTCAATAAACTTTTTAGCACTTTCCAATTGTTTCAACTCTCCAGAGTGCATGTACATAGCAAAGCTATTACTACTCTCCTTATAGTTGGACTGTGCCATTCCTGTTAATGAACAAGATACCAAAACACCTAAAAGAACCGATTTTCTCATATAATTACGCTTCGTTATCTACTTCATCATCTGAATCTTCAGCTGCTTTTTTATCAGTAGCTTCATCAGTCTCTTCTTTAATCTCTTCGTTATCATCAGCTAATACCGCATCCGTTACTTCTGCATCTGGATCAAGCTCCGTCTCTTCGTCCTCATCCTCATGCGCTACTTTTGTAATAGAAGCAATAGCATCTGTATCTTTCAAGGTAATCAGACGAACACCTTGCGTAGCACGTCCCATCACCCGAAGGGCACTTACACCAATCCGAATCACGATACCAGACTTGTTGATAATCATCAAGTCATCCTCATCTGTAACACCTTTAATAGCGACTAGCTCTCCGGTTTTCTCTGTGACACTAAGGGTTTTAACACCTTTACCTCCACGGTTGGTTACACGGTAATCTTCAATGTCAGTACGTTTACCATAGCCTTTTTCCGAAACCACTAAAACTGTTGTTTCTGGATCGTCAATAGCAATCATGCCAACCACTTCATCCGTCTCACTACCTAGGGTAATACCACGTACACCCGTAGCTGTTCTTCCCATAGGACGAACCGTAGACTCGTTAAAGCGAATAGCGCGACCTGAACGTAGTGCCATAACGATTTCGCTTGCACCTGTAGTTAAAGTAGCTTCTAATAGCTCATCACCTTCATTAATATTAATAGCATTAATACCATTAGCACGTGGACGTGAGTAGGACTCAAGAGAAGTTTTCTTGATCGTACCTTTTTTGGTACACATAATAATAAAGTTGTTCTCTAAATACTCTTGATCCTTCAGGTTGATTACCTTAATAAAGGCTTTGATCTTCTCTTCCTTGGGAACATTGATAATATTCTGCAATGCACGACCTCTAGAGGTACGACTACCTTCAGGAATCTCAAATGCACGCAGCCAGAAACAACGTCCTTTGTCAGTAAACAATAGGAGGTAATTATGTGCTGAAGCAGTAATAATATGCTCTGTAAAGTCTTCATCACGGGTAGTAGAGCCAATAGCTCCTTTACCACCACGACCTTGACGACGGTATTCACTCAATGGGGTACGCTTCACATAACTGTTATGCGAGATTGTGATTACAATTTCCTCATCATCAATAAAGTCCTCCATGCGCATATCTTCCGCAGAGTGAACAATAATAGAACGACGCGCATCACCATACTTCTCTTTTACCTCAGCCAATTCATCTTTGATAATCTGCATACGGAGACTTTCATCAGCCAAGATAGATTTCAAGTAATCAATCGTTTTCATCAATTCAGCATATTCATCCTTGATCTTATCCCGTTCCAGACCTGTAAGACGACGTAAAGTCATATCCAGGATAGCACGCGCTTGGATATCACTTAAGGAGAATTTCTCCATTAAGCCAGTGCGGGCTTCTTCTGGGGTATCTGAACTACGAATTAACTTAATAACTTCATCTAGGTGATCAAGTGCAATTAAGTAACCCTCTAGTATATGGGCACGCTTTTCAGCTTCAGCCAATTCAAACTTCGTTCTACGCACAACGACCTCATGTCTATGCTCCACAAATTCGTGGATCATATCCTTCAGGTTCATCAACACCGGTCTTCCTTTAACCAAGGCGATATTGTTTACCGAGAAGGAGGTTTGTAGCGCAGTATACTTATATAGGTTGTTTAAGACCACATTCGCATTTGCCTCCCGTTTGATTTCGTATACAATACGGAATCCATCTCGGTCAGACTCATCACGGATGGTCGAAATGCCTTCAATTTTCTTTTCGTTAACCAATTCGGCAGTACGCTCGATCATGGTTGCCTTATTGACTTGGAAAGGTATCTCCGTTACGATAATACACTCACGACCATTCTTTAAGGTTTCAATCTCTGCTTTACCACGCATCACGACACGGCCACGACCGGTTTCAAAGGCATCTTTTACACCATTGTAACCATAGATAATACCACCTGTCGGGAAGTCGGGACCTTTAACATGCTGCATCAATTCGGAGATCTCAATATCGCGGTTGTCAATATAAGCCGCAATACCATCAACCACCTCTGTCAAGTTGTGAGGCGCCATATTCGTCGCCATACCTACCGCAATACCAGATGCTCCGTTAACCAATAGGTTAGGGATCCGTGTAGGCAGTACTGTAGGCTCCTCTAGGGAGTCATCAAAGTTGAGTTGGTAATCTACTGTATCCTTATTGATGTCTGATAGAATGTCTTCAGCAATCTTCTTTAAGCGAGCCTCTGTATAACGCATTGCAGCCGGAGGATCTCCATCCACAGACCCGTAGTTACCTTGGCCATCCACTAGGGGATACCGCATGCTCCAGTCTTGAGCAAGACGAACCATGGCATCATAAACTGAGGTGTCACCGTGTGGGTGATACTTACCCAAAACATCACCTACAATACGTGCTGACTTTTTGTAAGGCTTACTACTCGTTACACCTAAGTCAAGCATACCATATAACACGCGTCTATGCACCGGCTTCATACCATCTCTTGCATCCGGCAACGCACGAGAAACAATCACCGACATTGAATAATCAATGTAAGCAGACTTCATTTGGTCCTCTATGTTAATGGGGATAATCCTGTCGTTAGCAGGAGTAAGATTGTTTTCGTTCTCTGTCTCTTCAGCCATATTAAAATTTGGTTTCGATAAAACTTATTATGTGTGCTAAAAATATGCACACACTTTGCAGGCGAAGTTACAATTTTTTTCGTTCAAAACTGCATTATTCGGCTTGAATATTCTCTAGAAACGTTCCCAATGCGTAGGCATATTCCTGCTTGACTTTGCTGTTTTGGGATTTAAGAAACGCTAATTTCTTGATTCCAAGGGTGCAATCGTTTTTGTTGTGTCATATTTTTATAAAAAAGAACCAATACTTGAGTATTTTTTAATAAAATGACATAAAATGTGATAAATTTTAAAATTATTTATATTTTTGCTTTTCATTTGGGTAGAGGAGGTTCTATGCCGCGTGATTTTTTTATTTACTATTAATTTTTTTAACGATGAAACATAATTTTGGGGCAGGACCATGCATCCTTCCAAAGGAAGTATTTCAAGAAGCAGCAGCAGCTGTTTTGGATTTCAACAATACTGGTTTATCCATTCTTGAGATCTCGCATCGTTCCAAAGATTTCGAACAAGTGATGCAAGAAACCGAAGCCCTTGTGCGTGAATTGATGCAGGTGCCAGCAGACTACTCGATCTTGTTTTTACAAGGCGGTGCTAGCCAGCAATTTGCGATGATTCCTATGAACTTATTGCCAGAAGGTGGTAAGGCAGCTTACCTAGATACAGGCGTATGGGCTTCTAAAGCCGCTAAAGAAGCTACAAAATTGGGCAATGTAGAAATAGTAGCCAGCTCATCGGATAAGAACTACAGCTATATACCAAAGGTATTTACCGTACCTACGGATGCCGCATACTTTCACTATACATCCAACAATACCATCTACGGCACGGAGATTTTTCAAGTCCCGCAAGTGAACGTTCCGATCGTGGTGGATATGTCTTCAGACATCCTAAGCCGCACAGTTGATGTGGCTGATTATGACTTAATCTATGCGGGAGCACAGAAGAATATGGGACCAGCAGGGGTGACATTGGTAATCGTAAAGAATGACATCCTATCTAAATCTGGACGCAGTATTCCATCTATATTTGATTATCAGGCGCATGCTTTAGCCGGCTCTATGTACAATACGCCCCCTGTATTTTCAATCTTTGTTTCCATGCTCAACCTACGTTGGTTAAAAAACAAAGGCGGCGTAGCAGTCATCGAACAAGAGAATATTATTAAGGCGCGCACCCTGTACGAGGAGATTGACCGCAACAGCATGTTTAGCGGTACTGCCGCAGTGGAAGATCGCTCTTTAATGAATATCACTTTTGTAATGGATAGCCCTGAAAATGAGGCCGCATTCCTAGAGATGGCTAAAGAAAGAGGAATAGTAGGCATCAAAGGGCATCGCTCCGTAGGTGGATTCCGTGCATCGGTTTACAATGCATTGACGCTTTCTTCCATTAATGCTTTGGTAGATGCCATGAAAGAATTTGAAGAGAAGCATACACAAGCATAAGCACTTACTATGAGAATATTAGCAAATGATGGTATAGACGCAGTCGGCAAGCAATTGTTAGAGGCTGCTGGATTTGAAGTAGATACCAATCATATACCGCAAGAAGAATTAGCCGCAAAGTTAAATAGCTATGATGCCATTACAGTGCGGAGCGCGACCAAGCTTAGAGAAGCCTTAATCGATGCCTGTCCAAATATCAAGGCTATTGGCCGTGGTGGCGTAGGCATGGACAATATTGATGTAGATTACGCACGCTCCAAAGGCATTGCGGTAATCAATACCCCAGCAGCCTCCTCGTTGTCAGTGGCAGAGCTGGTATTTGCACACCTTTTAAATGGGGTTCGTTTCTTATATGATGCCAATCGCAAGATGCCGCTAGAAGGGGATAGCAACTTTGGTAAACTTAAAAAAGCCTATGCCAATGGGGTAGAGCTTCAAGGAAAGACGCTAGGTGTAGTAGGCTTTGGACGTATCGGGCGCGAGACCGCTAAAATCGCCTTAGGATTGGGGATGGATGTAATCTATACCGATTTATATGAAGGCCCAAAGACACTAGCGCTTCGCTTGTCAGGCAACACCCTTGTGGAAGTGCCTGTAAGCCAGGTACAGATGAATGAATTGCTTCAAAAGTCAGACTTTATCTCCCTGCACGTGCCATTCTTGGATAAGCCCGCGATAGGCAAGGCGGAGTTTGCCTTATTAAAAGATGGGGTAGGCTTAGTCAATGCTTCGCGTGGAGGCGTAATTGATGAAGAAGAATTAATAAAGGCTTTAGATGCAGGCAAGGTTTCCTTCGCTGGTTTGGACGTTTTTGAAAATGAGCCAACACCGCGTACAAACCTTTTGAAACATCCTAAGATTTCTTTAACACCACATATTGGAGCTGCTACTAATGAAGCGCAAGAGCGCATTGGAGTCGAACTAGCAAACTTGCTTATTGATTCCTTAAAGAAGTAGTACTTCCGCATCCTATTACATGCGGCACAGAAGCTTTTTATAGCATTTGTGCCGCTTTTTTTTGTTTTGTAATGTAGAAAAATGGATTTTTGACTTTTTAATATTATTATTACACAAATAGCGAGCGTCCATCCCTGTTTTTGTTTGAACAGGGATTGTTTTTTTAAATAATCAACCTTAACATAATATAATAACAATCTAATGAAGATTTTAAAATTTGGTGGCACCTCAGTGGGCAGCGCCCAACGCATCAAAGGATTACTCGACATTGTAAATCCTGCAGATCGTCAGATTGTTGTGTTATCGGCAGTGGCGGGCACAACAAATGCTTTGATTGAAATTGGTCAAGCTTTCCTAAATGAGAAGAATGAAGAAGCGATACAGCTTATCCACAGTCATAAGGATAAGTATGAAGAACTGATC
>JASLCA010000224.1 GCA_030146225.1 Sphingobacterium sp.
GGTTTAAGTCCCTATCCAGCAGCATACACCCAGCTACAAGGCAAGACCCTAAAAATTTACGAGACGACTATCGCTGAAAAACTAGACCTAGAAGCTGGAGCATATGAGACCGATGGCAAGACCTATCTTGCATTTGCCACAACAGATGGCTCCATACGCGTCACATCCCTACAGCTGGAAGGTAAAAAGCGGATCGCAATTGAGGAATTTCTAAGAGGCTACCGATTTGATTAAGCGCTATCGTCTTTAACATATTCCAACAAATCTCCAGGTTGACAGTCTAAGGCTTCACAGAGCGCTGACAAGGTACTCATACGAATAGCTTTAGACTTCTGGTTTTTGATAATTGATAGGTTAGACAAGGTAATACCAACCTTCTTACTAAGTTCGTTCAAAGAAATTTTCCTTTTGGACATTAAGCTATCTAGATGGATTTTTATTGACATGGCACTTATTCATATAAAAATAAAACAAAACATATAGATAACAACTATGTTACTAATTTGTTTTTATTGAGATTCAAAAAATATATTCTGAATCAAGGCTTTAATTCTAAACCAGTTAAGGCAATGTAATATTTTAGAAACACTTAAAACAAATTTAGCACATAGGAGTTATAAATAGGAAGATAGTAAAGTTGGAATAATTTTTGCTGTATCAACGTAGCTAAAATTCATATCTTAACTACCTCATAATGAGTAATTAATTTACACTTATATGAAGGTTAATTCAGAGAAATTTACTATTTTTGCAGACATTTCAAAAGAGAAAGGTATTTAATACATTAAATGAGACAGCTCAAAATTACACAATCCATTACCAATCGTGAATCTCAGTCATTAGACAAGTATTTACACGAAATCGGTAAAGTAGACTTAATTACAGCGGAAGAAGAAGTAATCTTGGCTCAACGTATACGCGAAGGAGACCAAGTTGCTTTAGAGAAATTAACAAAAACCAACTTAAGGTTCGTAGTTTCTGTTGCTAAACAATATCAGAATCAAGGCCTTACATTAGGCGATTTGATCAACGAGGGCAATTTAGGCCTAATAAAAGCAGCAAAACGTTTCGATGAGACCAAAGGTTTTAAGTTTATCTCGTATGCTGTATGGTGGATTCGTCAGTCAATTTTGCAAGCTATTGCTGAACAATCGCGTATCGTACGTTTGCCCCTTAACCAAGTAGGGTCCTTAAGTAAGATCAGTAAAGCTTTTTCAAAATTAGAACAAGAGTACGAGCGTGAACCTTCACCAGAGGAGTTAGCTGACATCTTAGAAACAACAGTTGACAAAGTGTCAGATACCTTAAGTAATTCTGGTAGACACGTGTCCATGGATGCACCTTTCGTTCAAGGGGAAGAAAACACCCTATTGGATGTATTGGAGAACAGTGATCCTGACACAGACAGCTTATTAATCGACGAGTCGCTTTCAGAAGAAATTAAACGTTCTTTATCTACACTTACAGAACGCGAAAGGGAAATTATTGTATTGTTTTTTGGCTTAGGCACAAATCACCAACTGTCGTTAGAAGAGATCGGAGAGAAATTCAGTTTGACCCGTGAACGTGTACGTCAGATTAAAGACAAAGCCCTACAACGTCTGAGACATACGTCCCGTAGCAAAATTTTAAAATCTTATTTAGGTTAATCCAAGATTAACAATATTTGAGAAGCGCAATCTAACAGTTGCGCTTTTTTTGTGCCTTACGTTTCCAGATCAGATACTAAAAGGCATAGCGCGCCTCCCCTACCTGCCCTAAAAACAAAAAGCCCGATACAGGCTTGTATCGGGCTTTAGAGAAAGGTTAATTACTTAACCTCATCTGGTAATAATATAAATTTGAATAACTGATCATCCTGTAGGTATTTATTCGCTACAGCCTTCACAGATTCAACAGATACCTTATCTAAGTCCTGTAAGTATTTGGTAATATAGGTTGGGTCATCGCCACGGCTATAAGCACCTGCAATTTGACCAATCCAAAAGCCATTTTCTTTTACAGATAGTTCAAGCTGACGCTTTTGCTCAATCTTAAATTTCTCCAAATCTTCCACAGATGGACCATTCTTTTTCACCTTGTTAATCTCATCCAGTGTGGAATTAATTAACGCAGGATAACGCTCTACCCCAGTTCCAAAAGAAACCGAGAAGGTAAAACGATTTTTAGGCGACTTGGAAATGCTCGAACGCGCAGAAGTTCCGTAAACTCCACTTTCTTCCTCACGTAAGCGCTCAATCAATTTAATGGAAAGCACGCTTTCTAAAGCCTTCATATTCATGTTTTCGGCCTCATTATAGCTATAATCGCCATAAAAATTTAGAACAGCCATCGCCTTTTGCTCCTTGCCCTTGTGAACAAGCTTTTCAAAGCCTTTAGCTGGCTCATACAATCCTAGATCCTTTGCCTTATCTTGACGGTTCAAGGCAGGCAATGAAGCTAAATATTGCTCCAAATAAGGCTTAATCTCCTCTTCAGTAAAGGATCCTACAAAGGTAAACGTAAAGTCAGATGCATCTGCAAAGCGTTCTTTATAAATAGCCAAAGCACGATCCTTATTAATTAAAGATAAATCTTCCAATTTCATAGGAACACGGCGAATACTATTGTTGTATAGGCTAGACATTACCGCTCTACTAAACACCTGATTTGGATCACTCTGCTGATTAGCCAACATAGATTGAGACTTGGTAATCACACTTTGAAATACATCATCCTAAATCCTTGGCGCAGTAAAGTACCCATGAATCAATTCAAATGCAACTTTCAAGCCCTCTTTGTCCGAATAACCTGAAATACCTTCAGATCTTTCATTTAAAGATGGACTAATGTTTACATTCTTACCAATCATATATTTTTGCAGCTCAATAGCATTTAACTGTCCAAGACCACTGCTATTGATTAATCCAGCAGCTTGTGAAGCCGAGTAATAATCAGCATCACTGTACAAAGAAGTACCCCCTGGACTACTTGCAGAAATCAAGATTTCATCGTTCTTAAAGGTCGTAGGCTTTAAGACAACCTTAATACCATTGCTCAATACAAGTTCCTTAGCGGCAATAGCTTCAATGCCCTTACTACTAACTACAGACCCTTTTACAGGCTCACTCGCCAATAAAGGTAGTTCAGAAACTTTGTCCTCATAAGCCGTAAGCTGTTCAGCTGCAACCTCAGCAAACCAAGTATTAATATTTGCCTCAGAAGGCAGCGTAGCCTTTTGGTTGTCAGGAGCCATAATAATGATATCTCTATTGGTATCAATATAATAGGCTCTACCAATCTCCTCTACCTCTTTCAGGGTTAAGCTAGGCAACAATTGCTTATACAAACGATAAGAATCCTCACTGCTTAATGCAGGAGCATCCTCTAAGTAATGATTAAGATAACTATTTACATAGCTGTCAGACTTCTTCTTATCACGCTCTAAATAAGCAGTTTCATTATTTTTCTGAATAGCACCAATAATACGCTGAAACTCAGACTCCGTAAATCCGTATTTCTTAGCACGGTTTAATTCCCGCACCAAAGCCTTAAATCCTGATTCAAATTCATTAGGCTTAGCTACAAAAACAGCATTGTAAGCATCTAGTCCACCCAAAAACTCACCAATACTTACGCTAGCCTGTACAAATGGTGGCGTAGCCGATTGTCCGAGCTCACCAAGGCGTGCGCCCAACATATTATTATAGACAGATTTCAATAAGCTTCTCCGTAGATCGCCAACCGTCTTCACCTTTTGCTCCTTATGCTTAATTGTAATTTGACCTACCGTATAAGTCATTTCAGGATCTGTAACCGCAATAAACTGATTCTTATTTAAAAGCGGAACAGTATGCTCAACACGCTCAGGCGCATTTTTAGGAACCTTTAAGTCAGCGAATAAACGTTGTACCTCTTTCTCCATGGCCACCACATCAATATCCCCTACAATAATAATAGACTGCAAGTCTGGTCTATACCAGTCTTCATGGAATTTACGTAAGGCAGCATAAGGAAAATCCTTAATACTTTCCTCGGTACCAATAGGAAGTCTATTGGAAAACAAAGAATTGTTTAACATTACAGGCAAGAATTGATCCCGCATACGCTGCTGCGCACCACGACCACCACGCATCTCTTCCAATACAATGCCTCGTTCTTTATCAATCTCGTCTTCCGCCAACAAGGCATCTTGCGCCCAATCACGCATCACCTGCAAGCCATTCTTTAATAATTCTGGATCATCAGAAGGAATCGGTAGTTGATATACCGTCTGGTCAAATCCTGTATAAGCGTTTAGATCACTTCCAAAGCGGACACCTGCTTTTTGCAAGTAGTTCACCAATTCATTCTTTGGAAAGTGCTTAAGCCCATTAAAGTTCATATGCTCCAAGAAGTGCGCCAACCCCAATTGTTGCTCAGTCTCTAAGATCGAACCTACCTTGGTAGCAAGGTACATGGTCACACGCTCTTTAGGCTCAACATTCTTCCGTATATAATACTGGAAACCATTTTTTAACTTTCCAGTCTTAACTTGCTTATCAAAAGGCAATGTTGTATTCCAGCCCAGCGTATCCTGTACTAGGATTTGTCGCGCTTCAATGTGCATACCAGTCACGGAAGCCTTTACGACTCCAAAACTCATAGGCAACAAAAATGCTAATGCAATAGGTTTAATAATTTTCATTAGAATATAATATATGTCAATCAACAGTAAACCTACAAAAATTCTCTAAAATAAACAGATTAACAAACAAAAATTTATTTCTTATATTTATAACATGACTTGGGCAGATACAAAAAAAGATTTTAAAAGATACTTACAATTAGAGCGGAACCTCTCCACAAACTCTATCGATGCCTACCTAAATGACGTGAGCAAGCTCGAAAGTTATTGCGCCTATACAAGCCTAGCGCTGGAGGACGTAAATACCCGCAACATCCAACAATTCTTAATCTTTATCAATGACTTCCACGTATCGCCCTATACACAGGCCCGCCTTTTATCAGGACTAAAGACATTTTTCGCATTCTTGCAGTTGGAATACGACTATCCCAGCAACCCAGCAGAACACCTAGAAGCCCCTCGCCTAAGCCGTAAAATCCCAAGCGTGCTCAATATACAAGAGATCGATCAGCTGATTAGCGCGGTAGATCTTTCCTTGCCAGAAGGCATGCGTAATAAGACCATCCTAGAAGTACTTTATGGCTGTGGACTACGCGTCTCCGAATTGATTAACCTCAAAATCTCCAATCTATTCTTAGATGTAGAGTTTATAAAGGTTGAAGGAAAAGGAAACAAGGAAAGACTTATTCCTATAGGCGCACAAGCAATTCAGCATTTAAAGCGCTACCTTTCCGAAGTCCGCGTATTAACAGCGCCAAAACTAGGGCATGAAGATTTTGTATTTCTAAATCGACGCGGGTCACAGCTTAGCCGGGTAATGGTATTTATTATTATTAAAGACTTAGCCAAGAAGATTAACCTCAGCAAGGAAATAAGCCCACACACCTTTCGCCATTCCTTTGCCTCACATCTTGTAGAAGGAGGCGCAGATCTCCGTGCAGTGCAGGATATGCTTGGGCACGAGAGCATTACTACAACCGAAATCTACACCCATATCGATAAAGAATACCTGCAATCCATTATTACACAATACCATCCCCGATCCTAAGCAGCAAGATTGGCTTGTTAGGTGCGAAAGCTCAAAGGATCGCGCAATAGCTAAACGCAACTTTGTTTAATTTAATTTGCAATATTGTTGCATTTAGAATATCTTTGCAGCAGCTATGCTAGTCAAGATCGTTAATTATATCTTTTTACTCCTATCGTTAAGCATTATTGCTTCTACGACTGCATTGCAATACAGCCATAATAGCCTCAGCCACCAGCACTGTAGTACTGAGGCCTGCGATGATACGCAAGATGTGGCAGATGAATGTGCCTTATGTTGGTTTGCGGCTCACCAGGTTAGTGCAGCCTTAACCTACGATACAATCCGCTTTGAAGCCCATACCCATACTATAATCACACAATTTAAGCGTATGCCCAAGGCATGCGCTATTGACCTACTCGTTCTACTAAAAGGCAATAAGGACCCGCCAAGATTGATTTAATCACATACATTAAATCCGTCAACAATTTATAATTCCCCCATTTGATGCTAAATAAATGCTTCAGTCTGGCAGTTGCGCTATTGTTTTCAGTAGTTGCGGGCAAGGCACAATCATCCTGTACACTAAGGCTAAAGGCTGTCGTCTTATCGACAACTGGTTTAGAGCCAATTGCGCAAGTAAGTGTTTTGGATCTTATCCAAAATAAAACCTATACTTCTGACAAGAAAGGTCAGCTAACCATGGTAAAGCCCTGCTCAAGCAGGCTACATATAGAAGTTAGTGCACTGGGATTTCAGACGATTAAACATGCTTTCACGCTTGAAAAAGACAGTATGCTTAGCATACAATTAAGTCCTGAAGCTAGACAGATCAGCGCAGTAGATGTTGTGGGCAGGCGTTCTGCATCGGTATCAAGTAGCCAGCATAAACTAAGTGCCCAAGCCCTAGCCGAGAGCAAAGGCAAGCTGCTTGCCGATGCACTAGGAGAAATAGCAGGTGTTACCAGCATTTCCATGGGGCACTCCATTGTAAAACCCGTAATAAATGGCTTGCACAGCAACCGGATATTGATGCTCAACAATGGCGTGCGTCAAGAAGGCCAACAGTGGGGCGTAGAACATGCTCCAGAAATCGACCCCTTTGTAGCAGACCGATTGGAAGTTATCAAAGGCGCTCAAGCAGTACAGTATGGAGCAGATGCCCTAGCTGGAGTTGTACTCGTAAGCGCCAATAAGATCGACACACAACAGCCTATAGGCGGAAGCATAGACCTTATTGCGCGATCCAATGGACGTGCAGGGATTGTCAATGCACAACTTGAAGGTGGGATAGCAAAACTCCCCAACTTAGGCTGGCGCATACAAAGTTCAGGCAAAAAATCGGGCAATATCAAGACTGCTGATTACTATTTAGGAAATACTGGCGTGCAAGAGCTGAATTTCAGCAGTACCTTGCAATACAAGCTGGGCAGCAACGAGCTGGAAGCTTATTATAGTCATTTTGGGACTGAACTTGGGATATTCGATGGAGCACATATCGGCACCGTTGAAGACCTGCATGCCCGCATAGCTTATGGTCGCCCATTTGAGACTTATGCTTTTAGTTATGCTATTGAAGCCCCCCGACAGTTAGTGGATCATGACCTGCTAAAGTTGAGCTGGAAGAAGCAACTTGCAAGCAACAAGTCCTTAGACCTGCAATACAGCTATCAGCGTAACCATCGCCGTGAATATGACAAGCGCAGAGTGGTATCGGACAACACAGCTATGGCCGACATGATCTTGAGCACGCAAAGTTTAGCGGCAAGCCTAAGATCCGGAAATAACATGCTTGGGATGCAAATGAATATGCAAATCAATAACAATCAAGCTGGCACAGGCACAACTCCAATTATCCCCAACTTTGATAGCTACAACCTGGGACTATTTGCCAGCAAACAGCTTGCTATTAAACGGGTACAGGCCGAGCTGGGTATACGGTATGATTATAAGTATTTAGATGCAGCAGGCTATCGCTATGACTATGCCAATCCCCTGCCTAATGGCGTTGTGAATCAATATTTAATGCACGACAGCCGTCAGTTTCATAATCTATCTGGAACCGTAGGCATACAATACCCTATTTCCAAAATAGTAAACTGGAAGAGCAATCTGGGATTAGCATGGCGAGCACCTTCGGCCAATGAACTGTACAGTGACGGTGTGCATCATGGAAGCGGCACCTACGAAGTGGGTGATAAAAGCTTAAAAAGCGAAAAAGGACTTAAATGGACAAATGCGCTTGCATTGCAGACCGGTGGATTTTCAGCAACGCTAGACCTTTATGGA
>JASLCA010000234.1 GCA_030146225.1 Sphingobacterium sp.
GAAGGATATTAGAAGAAGGAGCAACGACTGAAATACGTTAATTGATTAGCATGAGTTTAATACAAACAGAAATAAAAAATAACGTTGGTTTTATCACTCTAAATTCAGAGAAAACATTAAATGCTCTGAATTTAGAGATGATTGAGACTTTAACGACAACCATGGAAACATGGAAAACATCAGAAGAAGTAGCTTGTATCTTTATTCAGGGAGCAGGAGAGAAGGCACTATGTGCTGGAGGAGATGTGCGCAGTTTGTATGATAATATTATCGCACAACGCGCGATTGACCCAACTCAAGTACCTCAAGGAAATTTTGATTTCTTTGCCAAAGAGTATGCCTTGAATTATGCTATCCATACCTATCCTAAACCCATCATTGTTTGGGGGCACGGTATTGTAATGGGTGGTGGAATTGGCGTTATGGTTGGAGCCTCTCACCGCATTGTAACTGAGCGTAGCCGATTAGCTATGCCTGAGATTACGATTGGATTGTTTCCAGATGTGGGGGCTACTTGGTTCTTGAATAAAATGCCATCGGCTTATGGCTTATACTTGGGATTGACTGGTGCACGTTTAGATGCTGCAGATTGTCGCTTTTTAGGTTTAGCGGATTATTATATAGAATCAACAGCTAAAGAAGAAGTTATAACAGCACTCTTACAAGCGACCTGGACGTCAGATGTTCACGGTCAACTAGGGCAAATCCTTTCGTATATTGCAGAAGATTATACTGTTGGAATCTCTCAGGCAGCTGAACATGAGGCTTTTGTTAAACAATTTGAGGGGGTTCAAACCCTAGAACACTTCCGCGCTATTCTCGCTGATTCAACCAAAGACAGTTGGATTGAAGCAGGGGTGCAAAGCTTTGAAAAAGGATCACCAAGTTCTGCTCATATCATTTTTAAACAGCTACAAGACGGTAAGACATACAGCTTAGCGGAGGTATTCCAAACGGAACTCAACCTAGCTTGTCAGTGTTGTATTCATCCAGATTTTGCAGAAGGTGTACGTGCCTTACTGGTGGATAAAGACCAAACTCCTAAATGGCAACCTGCTACTTTAGAAGAAGTTACGTCTGATTGGGTAAAGGGTTACTTTACCCCATTGTGGACGAAAGAGAATTGCGTTTTAAAGAATTTAGGTAAAAACGAATAGCGTATGGCAAAAATAGCTTTTATCGGCTTAGGAAATATGGGTGGTCCTATGGCGGCTAACCTAGTAAAAAAAGGACACGAAGTAACGGGATTTGATTTGAGCGAAGCTGCTTTAGATCAATTAGTTACTCAAGGTGGAAAAGTAGCAAAATCAGCTTTGGAAGTAGCAAAAGGAGCGGAAGTAGTCGTTTCCATGTTACCTTCAGGAAAACACGTAGCCGATTTGTACACGGTAGAATTTATGGAACAGTTACAGCCTCAGGCTGTACTAATTGACAGCAGTACCATTGATGCTGTTACAGCGCGTGCTGTTGCCGCTTTAGCTGCAACACAAGGACATGCGATGATTGATGCTCCAGTTTCTGGTGGAACTGCAGGCGCACAAGCAGGTACTTTGACGTTTATTGTCGGAGGAGCAGCGGGTGACTTTGAAAGAGCTAAGCCAATTTTAGAAGGTATGGGACAAAATATCTTTTACGCAGGTGAATCAGGAGCAGGACAAGTAGCTAAAATTTGTAACAATATGCTGTTAGCTATTCACATGATTGGTACATCAGAAGCCATTAATTTAGGCGTACGTCACGGTTTAGATCCAAAAGTACTCAGTGAGATTATGCAAAAGAGCTCTGGTAGAAACTGGTCCTTGGAAGTCTATAATCCGTATCCAGGAGTGGCAGAAAATACCCCTGCTTCTAAAGGATATGCAGGGGGGTTTGCAGTAGATCTAATGAAGAAAGATTTAGGTTTAGCTGCTGAAGCGAGTTTAGACACTAAGAGCTCGACACCTTTAGGTAGTGCAGCATTAAACTTGTACACGATGTGGAGCGAAGCAGGAAATGGCAAGTTTGATTTTTCAAGTATTATTAAATTTTTAAACCAGCAATAGTTATGAATTTTGAGACTTTACAATACCAACAAGATGGATATGTTGGGACATTGACCATCAATCGTCCTGATGCATTAAATGCGTTGAATAAGACGGTATTAGCGGAATTGAAATCATTTGCGAAACAAGCAAAGAACAAAGGCAATATTCGCGCTTTGGTCATTACCGGTTCTGGCGAAAAGGCATTTGTTGCAGGAGCGGATATTAAAGCGATGCAAGGGATGACCCCTGCAGAGGCAACGGAATTTTCGTATGCAGCACAAGCAGCTTTCAATGCTATTGAAACCTTGCCTTTTGCGGTGATTGCCGCAGTCAACGGTTTTGCATTGGGAGGTGGATGTGAACTAGCTTTATCTTGTGATATTATTTTAGCGAGTGAAAAAGCGAAATTCGGTTTGCCTGAAGCAACATTAGGCTTATTGCCTTGTTTTGGTGGGACACAGCGTTTACCCCGTGCCATTGGTCTGTATAAAGCCAAAGAAATGGTGTTTACGGGTGATTTCTATTCAGCAACAGCTTGCGAGGCGATGGGATTTGTCAATCGCGTTGTTGCCCCTGAGGAATTGTTGAACCAAGCACAGACAATGGCTCAAAAAATTGCCTCCAGAGGGCCAATTGCCGTTGCAAAAGCAAAAGAATCTATGCATACGGGGTATGATTTGACTTTAGCGGACGGATTAAAACAAGAAGGAGCTCTATTTGGAGCGTTGTTTACGACCGCTGATCAAAAAGAGGGAATAGGTGCTTTTATA
>JASLCA010000241.1 GCA_030146225.1 Sphingobacterium sp.
CAGCGACCCTCTGATTAACAGTCAGATGCTCTAACCAACTGAGCTATTCAGGAATTGCAACTTTAAACTTGTGACCTAAGCCCCATTTCCAAAGTGATACAAAGATAAGCCATTGTATTGTATTTTCAAAAAAAAATGTAAAAAAACTTTGTTTAAAGTGGATGAAGCTCTTTTTCTTCCTGCAAATAAGGCAAATAGGTTTTTCTAATTGGAAAGTTTTTTATAAAATGCTGGTCTGCTCTTGTTTTTTTTGGAATAAACAGCCCCCTATTTCATTGTAATATCCCAAGGTGCCCTAGGCACAAAGCTCCTCCCCCAGTTGAATAAAGCTTCTTTTATAAATTAAGTGGGCTTTCTAATGCGGATTTGCTAATTTGTGGCTGTTAATCCTAGCGAAGGGGATAAACAAAATAACAATCATACGCTTATGAAGAATAATACCAAGCTTACGAATGCAAGTATTGAATCAGCAGGACTGCCTAAAGACCCCGCACAAGCTATTGCGGAGTATATCTGGAATGGTTTTGATGCAGGAGCTAGTCATATCGCTATAGATTATGACAGCAATGAACTGGGCTATCTACATAAGATAGAGATTGCCGACAATGGGGAGGGCATCCCGCATGAGAACTTGCCTCTGGCATTTGGAAATTTTCTTGACTCTACAAAAAGACATGCCGTGAAACGCAGCTCTTACACTAGGGGTAAAAAAGGAAAAGGTAGATTCTCATTTTCTTTGTTTGCAACCCATGCGAGTTGGCACACTACTTACCAACACGAAGACCATGCATACAGCTATAAAATAGCCATTAATAGAGACCAAAAGGAGCATTACGAAGTCTCCAGCCCTATGCTTAGCTCGCGTAAGAGCTCAGGCACTACGACTCTGCTGCAAGGGGTATTTAACTTACAGGAAGACTACCTTAAATCGCAGGAGTTTCACCTTTTCCTAGCACAAGAGTTTGGCTGGTTCTTATTCCTAAATCAGCATCAGGGCTTCGAGATACGTATTAATGGAAACCTTCTAGACTATAGCAGCTTAATTGCTGAGAAAGATACGATAAGTCTTAACCTCAACAGTCCTGATGAACAGAGCGCTGCTCATTTTAATGTACAATATGTTCGTTGGAATGCAAGTATTGGGGATCGCTATTATTATTACTTCTTAGATTCTAATCACAAAGAGGTTAGCAAGCAATTGAGCAGCTTTAACAACAATGCTATTGATTTCCATCATAGCGTCTATATTCAATCTAATTTCTTTGATAATGCGGCTGAAGACTTATTGTTTTCTGCCGATGACAACAACCTATTTAGTCATAAGGAGCAACAGCTTCTCTACAAGCGGCTGCATGCAGAATTGCGGGACTTATTGGATCGCAAACAGAAAAAATATGTATTAGAGCAAGCTGTTCAGGGCAAGTTAATGGAATTGGAGGAGAAACGCTTGTTGCCTTATTATGAGTCTACTCCCCAAGATCAGCAGCGCAAAAGTTTATTAATTGCTTTGATAAAGGAGATTTACACCGCCGATCCTCGGGCTTTTGGCGGCATGAAGAGTGAGCTTACAAAGACTTTCCTCGGCCTCTTTGACTTGCTATTGCAGACAGCACGTAAGCAGGATTTATTGCCTATTCTGGCGCAAAGCGTTAAACTTTCTGACAAAGAATATGCGCGGATAAAAGAATTGATTTATAAGTAGACATAGTATGCAGCTTGTCTGTTAAGGGCTGCTCCATGACGCTTCAAGTCTACGATATGCCTTTAGCAAAGCGGAATACTCCAAGCCTGAGCACATTCGGGATAAGTCAACTAGCAGCCCTATTCAAGCGCTGCTAGTTGACTTACTAAGTGCGCCTAGAAGTCGCCATTTTTTAATCCCTGTACCGCATAACTAACTGCTCTTGCAGTCAGGGCCATAAAGGTTAAAGAGGGGTTTTGTGTTCCTGTAGAGGTCATACATGCCCCATCGGTTACAAAAACATTTAGGCATGCATGTAGTTGATTATGCTTGTTTAAGACGGAGGTCTTAGGATTATGCCCCATCCGTGCGCCTCCCATTTCGTGAATATCTAGGCCTGGATTTTGACCACTTCGATGCTGCTGAATATTTTTTACTCCAGCCTTTTCTAACATGGCTGCTCCTTGAACCAGAAAATCTTCCATACTCTTATAATCATTTTCCTGATAGCCCACAGAGATTATTAGCTGCGGAATTCCATATGGATCCAGCTCCGTTGGACTGAGCCGAACGTGATTGGCTTCTATTGGAATGGTTTCGCCTTGCATCATCATTCCTACCTTCCAGCCGCCTAGTTCGGAAAGCGAATCCTTAAAGTCTGCGCCTACTTCGGCTACTGAATCAGCCCCTCGGGAACGATACGCCGAAAAGAAGGAGGCATAACCTCGCAGAAAGTCCATTTCCTGCTTTTCTACATTCCTAAAGTTGGGAATCAGAGGCTGCGTTGGCCTACGTCCATAATAATAGCTATCCGTATAGCCATCAATTTCGCCTGAAAGGCTTCCTATATAATTGTGAAATGCAATATACTTACCCAATAAACCACTATCATTACCCAGTCCATTTGGAAAACGTGCTGACTTAGAATTTAACAAGATTAGATTACTTGCCAAGGTGGAGGCATTGAGAAAGATAACTGACGCATAAAATTCATGCACCTCTTTTGTAGCTTGATCTATCACGCGTACCCCGACTGCCTTAGCTTGGGCTTCATCGTATAAGATAGATTCGACCACGGAGCCAGGCCTTAGGGTTAGATTTCCCGTTTTTTCTGCCCAAGGCAATGTAGATGCATTGGAGCTAAAGTAGCCTCCAAATGGACAGCCCCGACTACAAAGTGAACGCGCCTGACAGGATGTTCGCCCTTGAGCAAGATGTATCGCTTGTGGCTGGGTCACATGTGCACAACGCCCATGTAAGACTTGCCTATCGGTATATGCAGCCTGTAGTTTTTCTTGTATTACTTCCTCCACCGCATTTAGCTCGAAGGCAGGCAAAAACTCTCCATCGGGCATAAAGGGATTGCCCTCTTTCTTGCCTGAGACGCCAATAAAGCGTTCTACATGGCTATACCAGGGCGCAATATCTGCATACCTGATCGGCCAATCTACCGCAAAGCCATCTCGGGCTGGTCCTTCAAAATCAAAGTCCGACCAACGTTGTACCTGTCGTGCCCATGTCAGTGACTTACCTCCTACCTGATACCCTCGGATCCAATCAAATCCTTTCTCCTGAATATAGGGTTGCTCTTTATCCTTGGTAAAGAAGTGAACCGCATCCTCTCGAAAGGCGTAACATTTTGAAGCAATTGGATTTTCGGCTACCATAGCCTTAGTTAACTGATTTCGATGTGGGAGTTCCCAAGGATCTAAATAGGCTGTGGGATAGTCTTTGATATGCTTCACGTCCTTGCCGCGTTCCAAAACCAAAGTCTTAAGCCCCTGTTCACAAAATTCCTTGGCTGCCCAGCCACCTGAAATCCCGGAACCAATCACAATAGCATCGTAATGTTCTGTCTTACTCATCTAAAAATCGTATCTGAAATAAAAGACAATATACAAAAAGCGGATGTATCATTCTTAAAAAGATAATACATCCGCTGTCGTTCAATATTTCCTATAGCATTTGGCAGCTAGGAATATGTTTATGGATTTTTTAATTTAGCTTATACCACTTCCATCGATTCAGGCAACTCCACCAACAACTGCTTTAAAGCTATTTCATAGGCTTTTGAAGACAGCTGCCTTGGCACTGCTGTCAAAGCATGAATCTTCTGAAGTTGATCATGGATTATAGCTGAGACATCTGTAAAGATGGCTTCATCAGAGATTTCTATATTGGGCTGCATTAAATATGCAAAGACACGCGCCATGCCGGCATTTGCGACAAAGTCAGGAATTACGGCTACACGCTCGTCCGCATATTCCATCACAGGTCCATAGAATATCTCTTTGTCTGCGAAAGGTACGTTGGCACCTGAGGCTATCAGTTCCAATCCATGCCCAAGCAATTGTGTTATATGATCCTTGGATACCAGTCGCGAGGCTGCTGCTGGGACAAAGATTTCTGCCCCCATCGTCCAAATTTGGGCGTTAACCTCTTCATAGGACAGCATATTTGGACTAGTTAAGACATTGCCTTTCCGCGTCAAAAATAATTCCCTAATCTGCTCCGCAGAAAAGCCTTCTTTTTGAATAAGGCCGCCTTCGCGATCTATAATCCCAACAATTTTAACCCCCATATTGGAAAGGTAAAAGGCTGCTGCGGCAGCCACATTGCCCCAGCCTTGGATAATGGCCCGCTTCCCAGCACATGCATCGGCATATATGGCGTAAAAATGTTTGATGGATTCAGCTACCCCAAAGCCTGTTACCATGTCAGCAACTCTATACTTTCGCTTTAGATCGGGACTATACTTGGCATCTTCCAACACCTTGGATACCCCATAACGCAATTGACCAATCTGGTGTATTCTGGCATTTTCACGCACATCAAAATGCCCTGCCAGCACCCCCTCTTGGGGATGCCATAGTCCATATCGCTCTGTAATTGGAATAACATCATGTATCTCATCTACATTGAGATCTCCACCTGTTCCATAATAACTTTTCAGCAGCGGCATGACAGCCTTAAACCATCGATCGAGCACGCCATGCTTTCTGGGATCTGAAGGATTAAAATTAATCCCAGATTTAGCTCCGCCAATAGCTGGTCCTGAAACCGTAAACTTCACTTCCATGGTTTTAGCCAAGGACTCTACTTCATTACGATCTAAGCCTGCACGCATCCGAGTTCCTCCTCCAGCAGCGCCTCCACGTAAGGAGTTAATAACCACCCAGCCTTCCGCTTCGGTTTCCGTATCCTTCCACTCAAATACAATCTCAGGCCTTTTATTTTCGAACACCTGTAACAAGTCTTTCATACTCAAAATCTGATCCCTTTAATTAATACTATAAATTACCTCTTCTACCTTGTTCTCGCTCTATTGCTTCAAATAAAGCCTTGAAGTTTCCAGCGCCAAAACTCTGCGCTCCCTTGCGTTGAATAATCTCATAAAATAATGTAGGTCGATCTTCCACTGGTTTTGTGAAAATTTGCAAAAGATAGCCTTCTTCATCTCTGTCCACGAGAATGCCTAGTTCTTGAATAATGCGAATCTCCTCATCTATTTCACCAATTCTTTCAGGCAACATTGCATAATAGGCCTCAGGCGGAGCGGATAGAAACTCTACTCCTCTTGCTTTTAAGGCTTTAACGGTTTTTACGATATCCTTGGTTGCCAATGCTGCATGCTGTACCCCTTCTCCTTCATAGAAGTCCAAATATTCTTCGATCTGAGACTTTTTCTTTCCTTCTGCGGGTTCATTGATTGGAAACTTGACATAGCCATTCCCATTGCTCATCACTTTACTCATTAATGCTGAGTACTCGGTATTGATCTGCTTATCGTCAAATGAAAGGATATTTACAAAGCCCATCACCTCCTCATACCAATCCACAGCTGCGTTCATACGATCCCAGCCTACATTGCCTACACAATGATCTACATACAATAAACCGGTCTCCTCGGGCTGAT
>JASLCA010000242.1 GCA_030146225.1 Sphingobacterium sp.
TTCGAGCCCAATAAACGCTTTAACTGTATAGACTTTAAGGGCTATAAGCTTGCACTGACGATCTGTGAAGACCTCTGGGATGATGACGGCTCCAACTCCTATGTAGGTGA
This sequence comes from Sphingobacterium sp., assembly GCA_030146225.1. GTDB lineage: Bacteria > Bacteroidota > Bacteroidia > Sphingobacteriales > Sphingobacteriaceae > Sphingobacterium. The sequence continues at coordinate 111 of JASLCA010000242.1, forward strand.
CCTAATGGCTGAGTTGCGTAAAGAAAAGCCGGACTATATTATTAATCTTGCTGCATCTCCATTCTCATATATGCAGCAGCAAGAACGCTTTAATGTCTTAAAAAGACAGGCGATCAAAGCTGCATGTCCGTTAATCTATGTCAATCAAGTGGGCGCGCATACGGACATTATATTTGATGGTCGTTCTATGGTGCTCAATAAGATTGGAGAACTTACCCATGAGCTTAAGAAGTTTGAAGAAGACTTTTACCTTGTAGACTTTGCACAGGAACAACCGAGTCTGCCAGCGAGCGTAGACGCTGAAATAGCCCTTATTCATAAAGCTTTAATCTTGGGCTTAAGGGATTACTTCCGCAAGTCGAATTTTAAACAGGTTGTATTGGGCCTCTCTGGCGGTCTGGACTCCGCTCTAGTGGCTGCCTTAGCTTGTGAGGCACTAGGTGCTGAAAATGTACTGGCGATACTGATGCCTTCCAAATACTCTAGCGATCATTCTATTAAGGATGCTCTGGATCTTGTCGCCAATACGGGCTGCCGACAGGAAACCATTGCTATTGGGCCTATGGTAGAAGCCTTTGAGGCATCATTGGGAGCGCTCTTTGCGGGAAAAGCAGCAGATACCACCGAAGAGAATATTCAAGCTCGGGTGCGGGGTACCTTGCTTATGGCTATCTCCAATAAGTTTGGTCATATCCTGCTCAACACTTCTAATAAAAGTGAAGCTGCGGTGGGCTATGGCACCTTGTACGGGGACATGGCTGGCTCCTTAAGCGTTATTGGGGATGTGTACAAATCCCAAGCTTTCCGCCTAGCGGAATATATGAATAGAGAGCGGGAGATTATCCCTGTGAATACAATTGTCAAACCCCCTTCTGCGGAGTTACGCCCCGATCAAAAGGATGCTGACTCCTTGCCGCCATATGAACTCTTGGACAGCGTGCTTTTTCAACTTATAGAATTGGAGAAATCAGCCCAAGAGGTGATTCATGCAGGCTTTGACCAAGACCTTGTCCTACGCATTGCCAAGCTGTTGAACAATGCTGAATTTAAACGTTTTCAAGCGCCCCCAATCCTAAGGGTAAGCCCAAAGGCCTTTGGCTCAGGGCGGGAGTTCCCATTGGTTGCAAAAAATTTATTTTAAAGATTAAACTTTTCTTATTATCAACAGTCAAACAGGTACTAAATGAACATGAATATGAAAAAGTTAGTCTATCTTTTAACTCTGAGTCTTTTGGCGGTATTCGCTTCTTGTTCATCCGTCCAATACAATACGACGCGTGTACAAAGTTTAGACTTTAGTCAGTACAAAACTTATGGTTGGCTACCTCCTGTAGACTCATTATCGAAGAATTACTTTAACAATGATATTGCTAAAAGTAATATTTTGGCTTCTGCAAATGCAGAATTAGAAGCATTGGGTATGCAGTATAGCAAAGATAACCCGGATGTATTATTCCGATACATCACAATCGTTAACAATAAAAGCCGTTTAGTCTACAACCAAGCTTATATCGGCATGGGCGGACCTTGGGGCTGGTATCATCCTTGGGGTTGGTATGGATATGGCGGCTATAGCTACCCTGTAGGGAGTGAAAAATACCGCTATGCACACTTAATTATTGAGGCTGTGGACCGCCGCACAAACAATGTGGTGTGGCAAGCAAGAGGATCCTCGGAGATAGCAGCTCCAGAGAAATCCATCAATAAGCTCCCAAAGGTGGTCAACGGAATCTTCAAGCAATACCCATTGAAAAAGAAATAAATCAGAAAGCACCGAAAGGTGCTTTTCTTGTTTTAGAGGGATTCTCGAAGAGTCAGGTAAAATGGAACCTCAACATGCGCTATGGATTTTTCTTGAATCAACTGCGCGGCAGCCTTGCCCATAAACTTAAAGTTGGTAGAAATCGTAGTAATACCATTTAAGATAAATTTCTTAAGCGGAGTTTCATTATATGAAATAACACCAACTTCCTCCCCAATCAATAAGCTTTTTGAAATTATCTTATTCAATAACTCAACAAGATCATCCTCTGCAACATTAATATAACAGGTCCCTTTATTGATCTTTTCTTTCTTTAGGTTAGAAACTAAAAGGTGATTATACTTATACTGTTGACAAAACTTATAAAATCCTTTAATTATTGCTTTGGGATAATCGCTATTGTCAGGAAAAATCAACTTTAGCGTATCATACTTAGCCAATGCCGGCAAAGCTTCTTCTAAAGCACCAAAGATATCCTTTTCATAATTTTCAAATACAGCTGGAAATTCATAACGAATATCATCTATATATTTACCTAGTAGCACTAGCTTTCCTTCTGGAATAAACTTATTAATTACCTCCGTCGCCTGGTCTCTTCCCTCCTTAAAATGAGGAAATAATACATAGTAGTCATAGGTCTTGGTAAGGTTACCCAATAATGTTCGTAGATAGGATAGATCGCTATTATATACAAAAAGATCTAAGGCTACATCATCTCCCAGCTCTTGTGCAAATGAGTCGTATACGATTTTTTTATGGGCACTTAGTTTATTCAACAACAAGGCAATTTTCTGCCTTTTCTTTACATCTGTGGTAGCCACATAATATCCCTTTCCTGGGATTGATGCTATTACCCCCTTTGATTTTAAAAGTTTATATGCCTTCTCTACAGTGTCCCTTGAGATATCTACATAACTGCTGAGCTCATTAATGGAAGGGAGCATATCATCCTTTAGCAAGATGCCATGCTTTACTGCATCAATAATTGTTGACCCCAGTTGTTGGTACTTCGGGGTAGCTGAAAAATCACTTATTTGTATAGTTTTTAGGAATTCAGGGATTCTTGGAGACATAACATTTAGGTTTTATAAAAACATTAAAAGCCAACCTAGCTATACCATAAAAAACTCATACAATGCCTTAAGGCGAGGCGTCATAAACATGCTGGATACCTAGGTTTGATATTTTAGTCTTTATAAAGATAGAATTTTTTAATCCAATTTCATGTACTGGAATGGGATCTAAAATATCTGCATGTTTTACTAATAAAGCTGAGATTCCTTCTGTGTACAAGCGCTTGAGAATATGTCTATCCTGCTTAATCACATTCTCATTTGAAAAACCAAGGGCCATCTTTCGCCAACTCATACTTTTCTTTTTAGCAAAGACCGGAACCTTAAAATTGTACAAAACGTTCCGATGGAATAGGTTATTGGATGGAGCAGGGACTTGATCAAAGTAATTTTGCAAGCCTGGATACTGACTTGCATAAATGGAATCCTGGTAATAAACCGCAGCTAATCGCTTTGCAAACAAGCCTGTATCCCTAGGCGTAAGCCCCTTGAGCCAAGTGGCTAATCGATTATCGATAAACACAGCATGCTTTCTTCCTATAAAGAAATTATTGTAGTATTTATTGTCTGAGCCACCACCTATAAGTACATTTCGTTGCCCTGCATTAATAAATAGATTTGAGTAGGCTGTGAGTCCACAGGCGCCATCATCATGATAAATTGCTGCAGTGAGAAAGTTATCTGGGATATTTTCAATAATATTATATCGAACAACATTGCCACTTTCGGATGGGTCCCGTCCATAATAAATTGCACCCTGATCATGAACTTCTTGTACCACATCGTGCAAATAATTATAGGCTATTATATGGTTATTGCCATGCATTAAGATAGCCATACTTGGAGTATTGAAAATTTCACAATTTTCAATTCGATTGCCTACTCCTCCTATATCAATAGCTGGCCTATAAGACTTTTCAATCCTATTATTATCATGAAAGACGCAGTTTTCTATACTATTATTACCGGATGTTAAAGCTATCCTATCCCCCCCGGCCATGGAAACTCCTCCGGCCCCTAAATAACGAAATAAACAAGATTTTATTAAATTATTACTCCCGCTGTTTCGATCAAAAACGGTATTGTCATACAGGTGCTGTTGTAAACTCCCAACAATTGCTGGTTGTGCCACAATTTCTGCATGTGCCTTAAAATTCTGATAAGCAGGAACCCCCATCCCCATACTGATCCCGAGCCCACCTAAATTTTGAAAAACACAGCCTTCTATAAGGAGGTTTTCTGTTTCGGCGGTCGTAATCCCAATGCCACGCGACTGCTCAAAGACAATTCCTATTATACTTAACTTCAAGGTTCTAAACACATTAAAAAAAGCTGTTTCAAGCATGGAAAATTCAATGGTTTGAACAGGCTCCCCGGGTATAAAAAACAATTCACCCCTTAAATGATCCACATAATACTCATACGCAGTATCTAATTCTGACTTCAAGTTTAATCCATACCACCTTCGGAATTTTTCTTTATCTCCAAATCCATACAACGTGGCGCCTTTAGTTTTAATAGTTTTCTCTGCTATACTAATCGTGTCTATTGGTAACATATCATCTGCATAGCCCCACATAAAGTATCCCGCTATCCATGGATCCTGCTCTGCTTGCCATGCATTAATTCTGTTTTCTTTATACTTGAATGCGCCTCCCCTATTACTGTAATCAGCATTTCTTGGAATAGACCCTTTATCAATTACCTTTTCAATAGCTATGCTAGCAGTGTTGGGGTAACGCGCCAAGTGATAGGCTGCTTTATTCACGAACAATTCTCCCCATGCTACTCCGTAAGGTCGCCCAAAGCCTACACTACGGATCTTACCATAATCCATTACTCCGAGATTTTTAAGATTTACTTGGAAAATTCCATTGGCCCTATGCAACGCTTCCTTAGCGATAGGAATACTTCCTGATAGTACGACCAACTCATTTTCATAGGCTGAAATACTTAAATAATTATCCCTTTCATCAAGTTCGATTGTTTGAGACATTCTATATGTGCCTGCTCTTAACTTGATCTGAACAAGCGTATTTGGCGGATAATTCTCGCGGATACTTCTGGACAATTCTATAGCTTTTACCAAGCTCTTTACAGGATGTAAATAGGAACCTTCGGCATTGTCATTGCCCACTAAGGCAACATAAAAAACAGGCCTATTCGCGACAGCGCTATTTTGAGCTGACAACTTTAGGCCGAACAATAGGAGCAAGAGTAATAGGCCTATTTTACTGTGGTTTATGTCAACCTTTAGCCTTGGGCTACAACTAAATTTCATTAATAAAATCGCGTATTAAATTATGATAATTATTGAAATTTGTAAACGGAAGTGTGTCATACTTATCATAAACATCATGATAGGCATCAATCCCACCTAGGGTATAAATAAAGAAGCAGGGGACCCCCTTTTCATAAAAAGGGTAATGATCACTGCGGTTCATAGGCCCTCTCACCAAGACTTGCGGCAAATAAGCTTTCTCCTTGTTTAAATTGACCAAAAGATTGAACGCTGACTTAAATATGCTCCCATTCACCACTTGAATCCCATCATCACCTGTACCGGCCATATCCAAATTCAATAGAAATTTAATTTCTGGCAGCTTAATTAATGGGTTTGCAGCAAAATGAGTAGAGCCCAATAAGCCAATTTCTTCTCCAGAGAATGCTAAAAAAACCATGTCATAACGGGGTGGATTTTCCCTATAGTGCTTGCTCAGTGCAAGCAACATAGCTGTGCCGCTGGCGTTATCATTCGCTCCTGGGAAATACACATCCTTGCCAATAGCTCCAATATGATCATAGTGCGCCGTTATCACAATTGTAGAATCAGTATTCCCCGTTCCCTTAATAAAGCCACACACATTTTGAGTTTTATACTTAGGAATAAGCTTTGCAGAAACTGAGATTTTTAGTTCATTCGTGGATAGCGTAGAGAGTATTTGATTTTGGGTATACAATACAGGCTTATTAACTTGATAAGTTAAGGATCGCCATTTTAGCTTTTGCGTAGAGTTTATAAGCGTTCCTGCTTGCTTACCCTCATTTTTAAGATACGATACAGCCCATTTATACTGTTCAGCATTTAGTTTTTTCATGCTTTCTTGCTCGTCGATATACAGGAATTTCCCCTTGAGATCCTCAGCATCTAAGGCATGCTTTAGCCAGGTACTATCAGCTGAGCTTATAACAAAATGTTGGATTGCAAAGCCCCCTGCAATCGAAGGACTTGCCGCATCAGGTAAAAATTCTACAGCTAGTCCTAAAGATTTTCCATTAATACTTAAGCTTGCTGCTTTCGGAAAGGTGTTCGCTGACAAATAATAATCCTGTGTATAGGCTTGTGATGGCAAGGTAGAAACACCCATTTTTTTAAATTCGCTAATAAGAAATTTCGCTGCCTTTCGGTCTCCATCAAAAATATAGCCTCGCCCATAATATTTTTTTGAAGCAAGTTCCTGAACTATTTTACGAGCATATTCTTCTTGAGCAAACAAAGCACAAGAACAAAAAAGTGCGATTAAAAGAAGTTTTATTTTCATCTGTATATTATTCAATAATTGGTAATAAAATATTAGAGCTATACTTTTCACTACTATAAATACTATGCTGATGCTTTTCAAAGTCTGCATCATCTGCTTTATAGATATTTAGAAAGCGTTGTGGATTACGATCAACCAATGGAAACCAGCTACTTTGAACCTGAACCATAATCTTATGCCCTTTTTTAAAAACGTGCGCTGCATCCTGCATGTCGAATGAGACTTGCGTAATTTCTCCAGGAACAAGCGGCTTAGGCTGCCTAAAGCTTTCACGAAATTTACTCCGCATCACTTCTGCCCGCACTGGAAGCTGATAGTCTGACATCTTCCCCTGCGCTTCATA
>JASLCA010000282.1 GCA_030146225.1 Sphingobacterium sp.
CTTTCAGGCTTGTGTTTCTCGATCTCAATTGGCACCCCCAAGGAAGCCCCATTGTCAAGCGTATAAGGCTTGCCATAAACCTTTACCAAGTCAAAGTGCGCCATAGCTCTTAAGCTAAGTGCCTGCCCTTTAATGTCGCTTAATTCAGCCGTTAAAGAAGCCTCAGGTATGCTGTTCACATAGGCTAAAATACCATTTACATTTCGGATAGCGCGGTAAGGTTGGTACCATAAAGAACTCGGCACATTATCCTTATTGAAGTCAAAAAGGTAATATTTAGCCGCTCTTTTGGTATCCCCATTAGCCATCATATCCTCGCCCGTAACATCCGCATAATAAGTCATGCGGGCACCGTAGTACTCATTGCCACGTAAGATATCATAAACCCCACTTAAGGCATATTGTGCATCCCTAGCAGAAGTAATTGCCTTAGAAGTTTCTGTAGAGGTACTTGGTTGCGCTTTTTCCAACCAGTCATTTCCACAACTACTCAATAGTATACTGGCAGTAACTGCCATTGAAAATATATTTTTCATCTCTTTTTAATCTTTAGAACTTAATATCCAATCCAAAAGTTACCGTTTTCATCTTTGGTGACTCAAAGTAAACCATGCCATCTGCCGGAGCCTCTGGATCATAGTTTTTATAAGCCGCAAATGTCAACAGGTTAACACCTGAAACAAAGGCTCTGATATTACTTACTTTAAGGCGACGTGCAAAATCTTGCGGTACAGCAACGCCAAGGGTTACATTTTTCAAGCGAATATGATCCGTGCTATGTACGCGACGCGTATTGTTCACACTACTCATGTCATAGGAGTTACCCACCATAAACATCTCGATATCCGTATCATCACCCGGCTTCTGCCATCTTCTTGCATAATATTGCGGGATATTGTCGTAACCCGTCTTGCCACCTAGCTCTGTTTTACTTGCGCCGCTATCATAAGAATAGCCACCCAAAGAGTAGGTCCAAGTAAAGTTAAAGTCCACAAATTTATAACGGAAGTTATTGCTAAAACCACCTAGCAATTTGGCATCAACCTGCTTGTAAGAAATACGGTTGGCTTCAGCGGATTTTTCTGTGATCGCACGATCAGCTAAGTTTTCTGGATCATTCACATAATACTGAGGAACGCCCGTTTCCTTATTAATGCCGGCAAATTCAACAAGGTAAAAGCTATACCAAGGCTGCCCCACACGGTGAACTAAATTCCCATTGCGCAACTCATTACTGCCATCTGACAAGGAAACAGTCTTGTTCTTATTCATGCCAAAATTTAAACTCGATGTCCATTGGAAATCGCCTTTACGAATAATATCGGCATTTAAATCCAACTCAATACCTGTATTGCGAATAGCACCGATATTACTTAAATATGAGCTAAAGCCAGTCGTCAAAGAGGTTGGCATATTGTTTAACAAGTCAGAAGACTCTCTATTATACCATTCAAAGGTAACATCAAGACGTTTGAACAAACGGAAGTCCAATCCAATATTTATATTGTTTTGCTTCTCCCATCTCAAGTTACTATTTCCAATTTGCGTTTCCCGAATACCTGGGTTACCATTATAAGAATAACCGAAGCCCGTTAAATCCATATAAGTATAATAGGAATTTGGAAGGGTTCCATTTGTACCATAGGAAGCCCGAATCTTGGCTTCCGAAATCACATCCGCTAAGGGTTGCATAAAGTCTTCATTAGAGAATTTCCAAGCCCCTGAAAGCGACCAGAAATTACCCCAACGGCTACCTCTAGAGATTCTAGAACTTCCATCCGTACGGATACTCGCCCCAATAAAATACTTATTGTCATAGTTGTAGTTTACACGTGACAAGTATGAAAGCAAGCGCCATTCAGAGTTAGACCCCGAAAAGTCCGTAATAACCGAACCATTAGAAGGCACAACTTTATCAAAGTTTGGGAAGTTATCCTTGCCCCCAGAAATACTTTCTACGCGGTACTTATTAACCTCGTAGCCCAGCAAGGCATCTAGATTATGCTTCGCTGCAAACTTTTTGGTATAGCTCAAGCTATTCTTCCAAACGATTTGATTGTATTCTTTAAAGCTAGAACTCAATGAGCCATTGGCCTTTTCCCCATCCGAAGAGCGTGGATCAGACCAAGCATTGTATTTAGTAACTGTATTGTCTAAGCTAAAGGTCGTATTGAAAACCAAGCCATCAATAAACTTATAATTCGCAAACAAGGTATTAAATGAACGGTTTACCTTTTCATTGCGGTAATTGTACAAAGCCGCAGCCAAAGGGTTACGCTCGCCATTGGAGAAGAAGCCTGTAAAAAAGGTACCATCTTCATTGTACACAGGCTCAGAACCCGTCACCTTATGACGTGAAGAGTAAATTGGGGAAGTATACCCCCCCCCTTCGGAGTTCACATCCTGATCCACATTAGAATACAAGATATTAGCGCCCAAGTCTAACTTTTCACTCATCTTGTACTTCACATTTAAACGACCAGATAGGCGTTCAAAATCGGATTGATGTGACAAGCCCGCTTGATTGGTATAAGCCAAAGAACTGTAGTAAGAAACCTTACTATCACCGCCAGAAGCAGAGAAATCAAGATTTTTAAACGGAGAGCTCGAACGGAACAATTCCTTCTTCCAATCAGCCCATCCACTCCAAGGTTCAGGAGCATACTTGTCAATATTATCATTTACAAACTTCTCAATAAGACTAGGATCCGTAAGCTTGTTGGTGTACCGCGCTTGGTTGGCTAAGCCCTCCTTTAACAGCTCCCGACGCGCAGGGCCTGACATAACCTCTCTATAATCAGTAGCTTGGCTAGAAATCCCGTAATCCCCTTTTAAGGAGAAAACAGGCTTGCCTGCTTTACCCGACTTAGTGGTAATCAAAATAACCCCATTGGCCGCACGTGATCCATAAAGCGAAGCTGCTGCCGCATCTTTAATAACCGTGATTTGCTCAATATCCGAGGTGTTCAAGGTAGACATAACGTCAAGACCCGCATTATTCGAGGAGCTCGAAGAGACATCCCCAGACATTACAGGCACCCCATCAATAACAAACAAAGGTTGATTGGAAGCATTGATCGAGCCCATCCCGCGGATACGAATATCACTCGTACCACCTGGCTGTCCTGATAGGGAGTTAACCTGTACACCTGGTGCATTACCTTGCAGCATGGTAGAGAAGTTAACAGCTGGTACATCCTTCATCCGATCAGTCTTCACCACCGACGCAGAGCCTGTATACTCAGACTTCTTAAAGGTACCGTAACCCGTCACAATCACCTCTTCCAAATCATAGTCCATCGCCTTTAAGCTAATGTTTAGCGTAGCCGAAGAGACTTCAACTTCCTTTCTCTCATGTCCCAATAAGGTAAAGATTAAGACATCCTTAGGCTGTGCTACAATCGTATACTGCCCCGTCGCATTAGTCGCAGTAGCAGTGTTATTCCCCTTTACAGAAACACTTACACCCGCAAGCTCTTTGCCATTTCCATCCGTAACCTTTCCGCGCACCTGCTGTTGCATACTTTCCACAACGACAGGCGTCAGCTTTTCTGCAGCAGGCTTCTGCGCCTGAGTAGAAGATCTTTTTACCACAATAGACTTGCCTTCGAGCACATAATCCAATCCATGCGCAGGAAGCAGGGTATTCAAGGCCTTTTCCAAGGGTAAATTAGTGAAATTCACGCTTACATGAGGCGTGTTTTTAATTACCTCAGACTTGCATAAAACCGTATATCCGGTTTGCTTTTTAATCTCACGGAATACATCCACTATAGGAGCATTGCTCTTTTTAATATTTAAGGTCTGCGCAAAAGTTCCCGCTTGTAGCTGACCTGCGGTAATCACAAGCAGCGCAACAATCATTTTGATCATAATGAGATATTTACAAATGGGGATAAATAAAATATTTCCCCATGACAACGAATTATTTTTCATTATTTTTGATTGGTTTAGTTTTAATAATTAACAGTATCATAAGTTTTAATTGATTCCGAACCGACCGCCGGGGAAGTTCCAGCTTGCCCG
>JASLCA010000308.1 GCA_030146225.1 Sphingobacterium sp.
ATGTAAATGATGAGCGGAATACGACTAAGCAATTTATCTATTCTCAATCGCTACAGATGCGCTATACCTGGAGTGATTACTTTGAATAGGTTTTTAATGCCAATTATATCCTGAATAATGCCAGCTATACAGGGCCATATAGTGCTAATATTACGGCGCAAAGCCTACTCTTAGGGGCCGCAACCAAGGGCTACCTTAATGATCATATTACCTTAGGAGCAGAGATGTCTCAACGCTTTAATGGGGGCTATGAAAGTAGCTTTATGAACAATAACCCCAGTATTATCAATGCCTATTTGGAGGTTTCTTTTCTCCCAAATCGATTGGCCTTACTTCGTTTTCAGGGCTACGATCTTTTGGATCAGAATAAGAATATGGGTACCTTTAGTGAGTATATTGGCAATGATCTTTATGAAGCTCGTAATAACCGCTTGGGACGCTATTTTATGGTTAGTTTAAACATTCGTTTACAGAAATATCCTAAAAAGAATTAAGATGAAAGCTATCGTGATTACTGCGCATGGGGGTCCAGAAGTCTTAAAACTTCAAGAACGCGCTGTGCCAACACTTGCGGCTGGAGAACTTTTAGTGCAGGTTAAAGCGGCTGGTATAAACAGACCAGACGTCTTCCAGCGTAAGGGGAATTATCCTGCCCCAGCAGGGCAGGTGGCTGATATTCCAGGCTTGGAGGTTGCTGGCATTATTGAGGCAATCGGTGAGGGCGTGGAAGGCTGGCAGCTAGGCGAGGCTGTATGTTGTCTTGTCGCTGCTGGTGGGTATGCGGAGTATGTGGCGGTGTCCGCGCAGACTTGCTTGCCTATTCCTGCTGGTTTTAGCTTTGCAGAAGCCGCAATCCTTCCGGAAACAATCTATACTGTCTGGGACAATGTATTCCGAAGAGGGATGTTAGCCGCAGGCGAAGGTATATTAATCCAAGGCGGTTCTGGAGGGATTGGATCCACTGCCATACAACTAGCCAAGGCCTTTGGAGCTCGGGTATTTACTACCGTTAGTTCTGTTGAGAAGCAAGCTTATTGTAGGGCTTTGGGGGCTGATATTGCAATTAACTATAAGGAGGCCGATTTTCAAAGTCAGCTGGCAGCAGAGACTGTAAATGTTGTCTTGGATAGTATTGGCGGGGCTTACTTTGAGCAGCATATTGACCTCTTGGCGGCAGATGGGAGGTTGGTGCATATCAATGCGATGGCTGGAGCCAAGGTTAGTCTGAATATTTTTAAGCTTATGCAAAAGCGTATTGTTATTACTGGGAGTACCCTGCGCGCACGAGAACTTGCATTTAAATCCCAATTGACTGCTGAAATAAAACAACATGTTTGGCCTATTTTAGGTGAAAAATTTATCCCTCAACTGTATAAATCCTTTGATTTAGAAAATGCAGCTGAGGCCCACGCTCTCATGGATTCTGGAGATTTCTTAGGAAAGCTCGTCTTAACGCTTTAAATAGCTAAATACTTTTAGCAGTCTTGTTTTGTTGTTTTTTTTATTTATTTTTAAAAAATAATAAACCTATTCTTCTTATGAAGTTAAGATACCTAACAACTGTTTTACTAGCAGCTAGCGTACTTTTTACGAAGGCGCAGTCGGTCGATCAGGTGGAAAACCCGATTGATTTAGTCAGCACCTTGGTGGGCACACAGTCTACCTACTTTTTATCCGCTGGAAATACTTATCCTGCTATTGCTATGCCTTGGGGCATGAATTTTTGGAGCCCACAGACTGGAAAGATGGGGGATGGTTGGATGTATATGTATACAGCCGAGAAAATACGCGGCTTTAAGCAGACCCATCAGCCTTCTCCATGGATGAATGATTATGGGCAATTTTCAATTATGCCTATGGTCGATGTAAAGACCTTCGATCAAGATCAGCGAGCCAGCTACTTCTCGCATAAGGCAGAGGTTGCAAAGCCGCATTACTATTCGGTGTACCTTGCTGATTACGATGTTACGACCGAAATTACGCCTACCGAGCGGGCCGCTTATTTTAGATTTACCTTTCCTAAAACGGATCAGGCTTATGTACTTCTAGATGCCTTTGACAAGGGGTCTTATGTGGAGATTCTTCCTGATAAACAGCAGGTGATTGGCTATACCACAAAAAATAGCGGTGGCGTGCCTGCTAATTTTAAAAATTATTTTGTGCTACAGTTTGACAAGCCTTTTGCCAACCTAGCGACCTTTGCTGACTCTGTACTGCAGGATGGAAGGCTCTTGATCAAGGCTGATCATGTTGGCGCAGTGGTAGGCTTTAAGATTGCTAAGGCGGGCGAACAGGTACTATTGAAGGTAGCCTCTTCTTTTATCTCTCCTGAGCAGGCCTTACTCAATCTGAAAGAGTTGGATGGCGGGAGTTTTGATGAGCGGGTGCTGAAGGGCGCGAATATTTGGAATACCGAGCTTCAGAAGATTACCGTAGCAGGCGGCGAACTGGATGATATGCGTACCTTTTACTCTTGTTTATACCGGACACTTCTTTTTCCAAGGATGTTTTATGAGATTGATGCGCAAGGGCAAGTACAACATTATTCCCCCTATAATGGTCAGGTATTGCCTGGTTATATGTTTACCGATACTGGCTTTTGGGATACCTTCCGGAGCCTATTCCCTTTTCTGAATTTAATGTATCCTGAAGTAAGTCTTAAGATGCAAGAAGGCTTAGCCAATGCCTATAAAGAAGGCGGCTGGCTGCCTGAATGGGCAAGTCCCGGGTACCGTAATGTTATGGTGGGAAATAATTCGGCGGCTGTGGTTGCGGATGCTTGGGTAAAAGGAATACGTTCTAAAGAGATTGAAACCTTGTACGAGGCCTTGTTGCATGGTGCAAATAATGCAGGGCCTTTAACGGCAGTAGGGCGTGCTGGTGCGGATTATTACACCCGCTTGGGCTATGTGCCTTACGATGTCAATATTCATGAGAATGCTGCGCGCAGCCTGGAATATGCCTATGATGATTTTACGATTTATCAATTGGCAAAGTCTTTGGCTAAGCCCAAGGCGGAGCAACAGTTGTACAAGGAGCGTTCCTATAACTACAAGAAGCTATTTGACCCTGCATCTGGCTTAATGCGGGGTAAGAATCAAGATGGTTCTTTCCAAAAGCCCTTTAATCCCTTTAAGTGGGGAGATGCCTTTACGGAAGGAAATAGCTGGCATTACACCTGGTCTGTATTTCAAGATGTGGAAGGCTTGGCGCAATTAATGGGTGGTCATAAAGCGATGGAGCATAAGCTGGACTCCGTCTTTATTCTTCCTCCTGTTTTTGATGATTCCTACTATGGCTTTCCTATACATGAAATCCGAGAGATGCAGATCGCTAATATGGGGCAGTATGCGCATGGAAATCAACCTATACAGCATATGATATACTTGTACAATCATGTAGGTGCTCCTTGGAAAACTCAGCATTGGGTTCGGGAGACGATGAAGCGCATGTATACGCCAAATCCAGATGGCTACTGTGGGGATGAAGACAATGGGCAGACTTCTGCTTGGTATGTGTTTTCGGCATTGGGATTTTATCCGGTTACGCCAGCCACAGATGAGTATGTCTTGGGCGCGCCTCTTTTTAAGAAAGCCACCTTGCAGCTGTCTAATGGGAAACAGATTGAAATCAATGCCGCAAATAATTCTGTAAAGAATAAGTATGTGCATGATCTAAAGTGGAATGGGAAGCCCTATTCAAAAAACTATATTCAGCATAGTCAGTTGCTGAAGGGCGCGGTGCTCTCCTTTGACATGCAGGCTAAACCCAACCTTAAACGGGGTACAGCAAAAGCGGATTTACCCTATTCGCTGAGTAAAGATGATAAATAAAAAAAGCGCCCTAGGGCGCTTTTTT
>JASLCA010000327.1 GCA_030146225.1 Sphingobacterium sp.
CTGGGCATACATCGCCTATCCTTAATGACAGATCGTCCAAAACTAATTATCTACAAGCCTTTAAACAATCAGGCTTTCAACAATGTGTACAATGCCTTACGCTGTCGCTTTGGTGCTACAATGGTGCCGATGAAGCAGATCTTAAGGCATATTCTCAAGTTGAAGGATACCCCACATATCAGTGTCTTTGTCGCTGACCAAACGCCCACTTACCAGGACTCTGATTATTTTATGGACTTCTTAAATCAGGACACCTTGGTATTTACAGGTACTGAGCGTATTGCAAGAATTACGAAGGCCCCAATCGTCTACTGCCATATTGGAAGAAAAGCAAAAAGAGGGCACTATTACTGTAAATTCACTACATTAGTAGAAAACCCGGATGAGTATGCAGCGCATGAAATCACCCATTTGCACAATCGGTTTACCGAGCAAATGATAAGAGAGCAGCCTGAATACTGGTTATGGTCACATAGACGCTGGAAAAGAAAACGCAGAAAATGAGAGAAACACCTAAAGTTGCTGTGGTGATTCTAAACTGGAACGGGAGATTTTTTTTAGAGAAATTCCTGCCTTCGGTATACAACAGCACTTATCCTAATATAGATTTTATTATTGGAGACAATGCCTCTACAGACGATTCTATCGCCTTTGTAGAGGAAACGTATCCATCCATACGCATAATTGAGAATAGCGAAAACCTAGGCTTTGCTGGGGGTTATAACAAGGTTTTAGAACAGGTAGATGCCGATTATTACATCTTATTGAACTCTGATGTGGAGGTTACCCCAAACTGGATCGAACCCGTAATCCGCTACCTAGAAGACAACCCGGATATGGCTGCTGCCCAGCCAAAAATTCGGGCCTATCATGCTAAAGAGGACTTCGAGCATGCTGGTGCTGCTGGTGGCTATCTAGACAAGTATGGCTACCCTTTTTGTAGGGGTAGACTTTTTCATGAGATCGAACCTGATAAAGGGCAGTATGACAACAATCAAGAGGTTTTCTGGGCCACTGGAGCTGCACTCTTTATAAAGGCCGAAGCTTGGAAAGCTGCCGAGGGTTTTGATGCTGATTTTTTCGCACATATGGAGGAGATTGATCTATGCTGGCGATTAAAACGTCTAGGCTACCGTATAGGCTACGTAGGGCAATCTACCATCTTTCATGTTGGTGGGGGCACCCTCAATACGAGCAATCCCAAAAAGACGTATCTAAACTTCCGAAACAACTTGGTTATGCTGCAAAAGAACCTCCCTTTTTTCCTAGGCTTTTGGATTATTTCCATTCGTTTGTGGATGGATCTAGCAGCTCTTCTCAAGTTTTTGGCAGACAGAAAGCCAAAAGATGCTTGGGCAGTAAGTCGTGCGCATCAATATTTCTTCATGAATATTTTCAAAAACGCAAAAAAACGAAGAACTTATCCAAGTCTGGAGAACAAGAAAGGAATCTATAAGAATTCTATAGTATGGGATTTTTACGCGAATAAAATCCGAAAATTCTCACAACTGGATGGCGAAAATTTTCAGTAAGCTGCTGTCCGTAGAATATTCCCAGAAAACAGTTGTAGGAAGTTGTTCGGTAGTTTGCGGAATTGGACAAAATATTGGTTTTTAATTTAACAAAGGCCTTTTTATTTTGTAATTTCGCTGACTATGTCAGCAGCAATTCAGGATAAAATACAACAGCTTACGCAAGAATTAAACAGGTACAACTATGAATATTATGTCTTAGCCAACTCGGTCGTTACAGACTATGACTTTGACATAAAACTGAAGGAGTTAGAAGCCTTAGAACTGCAATATCCTGAATTTAAAAATCCCAACTCGCCAACCCAACAGGTCGGTGGCGATATTAGTTCAAAATTTCCCACCGTTCGCCATCAATGGCCGATGCTATCCTTAGGCAACACCTATAATGAGCAGGATATACGGGATTTTGATACGCGTGTACGCAAAATTGTGGGTGACAAGCTGCAGTATGTATGCGAACTTAAGTTTGACGGTCTCTCTATTTCCATAACCTATGAAAATGGCAAATTAGTTCGTGCCGTTACCCGTGGAGATGGCACACAAGGAGATGAAGTAACCAATAATGTAAAGACTATACGTAGCATCCCCCATCAGCTTAAAGGCACGGGCTTTCCCGATAAATTTGAGATTAGAGGGGAGATTTTTATGCATCACGCTGCTTTTGAGCGCTTAAACAAGCAGCGCGAAGAATTGGGCGAGCAGGTCTATGCCAACCCGAGAAACTTTGCTTCAGGGAGTATTAAACTCCAAGATCCCAAAGAGGTCGCTAAACGTCCCTTAGACTGCTTCCTTTACTTCCTATACGCGGACAATCGCAATAAGTTATTTGACAATCATTGGGATAGTCTCCAAGCTGTAAAAGCATGGGGCTTTCATGTGTCTGAACACAATACCTGTTGCGATAGCATCGAAGAGGTATTAAGCTTTGTCAATCACTGGGACCTGGCAAGACATCAGCTATCGTATGATATCGATGGCATCGTAATTAAAGTAAATGACTATGCCCAGCAAGAAGATTTAGGCTTTACAGCAAAGTCTCCCCGCTGGGCAATATCCTATAAGTTCAAGGCAGAGCGTGTTGAGACACTTTTAAAAGAAGTCAGCTACCAGGTTGGACGCACTGGAGCAGTTACTCCTGTAGCGAACCTAAAAGCCGTACAACTGGCCGGAACAACCGTAAGACGTGCCTCCTTGCACAATGCCAATGAGATAGAACGCTTAGACCTACATGAGGGAGATATTGTAGCCGTAGAGAAAGGAGGCGAAATTATTCCAAAAATTATCAGCGTAAACCGAGAGCTTCGCAAGCCAAATGCACAAGCCATCCTATACCCTACGCATTGTCCAGAATGTGGCACAGCCTTAGTCAGGGAAGCGGGTGAAGCTGTACATTATTGCCCCAATGAAGACGGCTGTAGGCCTCAAATTGTAGGTAGGTTGCAGCATTTTATTGGGCGTAAGATGATGGACATTATGGGGATGGGTAACGAAACCATAGAGTCCTTTTATTCCCTGAATCTATTGCGTAAGATTTCGGATATCTATCAATTGAAGAATCATCGAGATGAACTCAAAAAGATTGAACGCTTTGGTGAGAAATCTATCGAGAATATGCTTACTGGTATTGAACAGTCAGTAGAAAAACCTTTTGAGAAGGTCTTGTTTGGCCTAGGTATAAGACATGTGGGCGAGACTACGGCAAAAAAATTAGCACAGCACTTTAAGAATATTGACAATATGCAGGCGGCTTCCTTGGAGGATATAGCTGCCGTGGCAGATGTGGGTGAGCGTATTGCAGAAAGTGTATACAGTTACTTGCGCAATGAAGAGCATTTACAAGAGCTACAGCTCCTGAAAGAGGCTGGCTTACAATTTGCAATTGAAGAGAAGGAAGTTACCCTTGCGGGTGAAAACCTAGCTGGAAAAACCTTCTTAATCTCAGGCGTTTTTGCTGACTTCTCCCGCGAAGAACTTGCGGCACTTATTGAATCCCACGGTGGAAAGATGATATCGGCCATATCGGCAAAGCTAAACTACTTAGTTGCTGGGGATAAGATGGGGCCTTCAAAGCTTGCTAAAGCTGAAAAACTACAGGTTCCCATTATATCCGATCAAGATCTTTTAGAGATGATCAATACAAAGAATTAAAAAATAGTAAATACAACAAACATGAACGAGCTTCGAGGAGCAGGTGTAGCGCTAGTTACGCCTTTTAACACAGATGGCACAGTGGATTTCGAATCCTTAGCAAGACTTATTGATTTTCAAATCAATAAAGGGATGAATTATTTAGTCGTTTTAGGCACAACAGGCGAAACGGCTACCCTTACTGCTGCGGAACGAAAGCAGGTCTGGATGTTTGCCTCGAAACAAGTGAATGGTCGTCTGCCTTTGGTTGCAGGCATTGGCGGAAATAATACACAGGAGATTGTGGAGCAGGTCAAAGACTTTGCAATAGCAGGTTATTGTGCCATACTTTCGGTATCCCCTTATTACAACAAGCCTACCCAAGAAGGAATATATCAACATTATAAAGCCATTGCTTTAGCGAGTAAGCTACCGCTAATCCTGTACAATGTACCAGGCAGAACAGGCAGTAATATGTCCCCAGCAACGACTATTCGATTGGCGAAGGACTTTCAGAATATTGTCGCAACAAAAGAAGCTTCTGGAAGCTTTAGCCAGTTTAATGAGCTTATGCGCGACAAGCCTACTGACTTCCTCTTAATATCTGGTGACGACCCCATTACCCTGCCAATGATGGCTATTGGGGCGGTGGGCATTATATCCGTGGTAGGCAATGCCTATCCAGCCGAAGTGGCTGAATTAACGCGTTTATGTACGGCTGCTGACTTTGTCACTGCGCGCACACTACACAACCAGTTACTAGAGATTACGCAGCTTTGCTTTACGGAGGCAAACCCTTGCGGTGTGAAATACATACTGCAGGAAAAGGGCATTATCAATACCGATGCAGTGCGGCTACCTTTAGTTCCTGTAACAACGACTTCGCAGGAGGCAATAAAGGCGGAGCTGTTAAAGCTAGGTTAATACCCCTGCCGCATAATTAAAAAGGGCTTTGTCAATTGACAAAGCCCTTTTTTTCGAGTAGCCTTACAGCGTCTTACGCTGCTTAAACATCCACTCGTACATATCTTTCTGATGAAATAAACGCTCTACGCTGCCATGCGTACCTCCAGGTATAATGCTGAGTTTGGCATCTGCCTGGGGATCTACCTTCTTAATCGCATTATAGATTTTCTTAGACTCCGAGACAGGCACGGCACGATCCGCATTTCCATGCTGTATCCAAAGAGGGACCATCGCCAGATTTGGGGCATACTTTAAGGACCCTCCGCCACAAATAGCCACAGCGGCTGCGACCTCATCCGGATATTTGCCTACAAAGTCTAAAGTCCCATAGCCTCCCATACTCATGCCACAGACATACACTCGGGCTGGGTCAATATTATAATTTGCTAAGGCATAATCTAATACATCTTTAACTTTATCAGGATCCCAGCCATTTGAAGTCTGTGGGGCAATAATTAAAGAGGATGGTATTTCAAGGCCTCTATTTTTGGCATAGAGTACACCGTATCGCTTTACCCTATTTAAATCTGAGCCCGAAAGACTACGTCCATGTAGGAAAATCAACAATGGACCACTGGTCGCTGCATCATAATTGCTGTCATCCAGCAAAAAATCATAAGCAGTCTTGCCTTTAACTTCCTTTTGCTGAGCACTAAGCGCACCCGCAAATAGTAGCAGACTCAAGGTAATGTATTTGATCATATCTATTTTTATAAACTGCACTAAGCTCCATGATACTCCGAAAGCTAAGCAGCCCCGAAAATAAGAGACTTAAATAGTTTTCGCAAATAGCGAGGAAATTAATCTTAAACCTTAAATATACATGACTTTATTGTGACAATCTTGATTTTTTTTCTTATAATTATACAAACTATTAATAAAATCATGAAGATGAAGAAGATAGGTGTCTTTTTAGGCTGTACTTTAGCAATAGTTGCCATTTCAGCCTTTACCACGATTCAAGAAGATTTTAAGCCGCTTAACTTAAAAGTCCTTCCTAAAAACATCAGCAAGGAAGATCTCGATAAGACCATGAAAGGCTTTAATGCAGCATTGGGTGTTAAATGTAATTTTTGCCATGCACCAAAAGCAGATGGTCAAGCTGGATTGGACTTTGCTAGTGATGCAAATTACCATAAAGCCATTGCCCGCAGTATGATTAAGATGACGCAAAAGATAAATAAAAAACATTTTCAGCATAGGGATAAAGAAGGTCTACTAAAGCAGATAGACTGTGCAACCTGTCATAATGGTCAAGCTGAGCCGAAG
>JASLCA010000178.1 GCA_030146225.1 Sphingobacterium sp.
ATATCACAAAGAATATACTTTTCACTTCCTTATGCATGGCAGCCTTGCTTGCTGGTGCAGGATGTACAAAAAACTTTATAGATATAAATACTGATCCCCTAAATTCAGGCGCAAAAGACTTTGATCCAAACTACGTTTTGACAAGTGCGCAGCTCAATTATACCGGGAGTATAGACCTGTCCTACGATACATGGCGCGGCAATTTAATCTACGCGGGCACCATGATGCAAGGACTCTCCACAGTGGTAAGCTACTGGGCAGGGGACAAGTATCTGCTCAATGAAGGCTATACCTCAGCATACTGGGGTACCACCGCAGTAGGCGCCTATATTGAGCAAGTTCGCTTTGTCGTAGACGTGGTCGAATTTACAAAAGGAAAGCCCGAGTACATCAACCTGCACAATGTAGCCCGGATATGGAAAGCCGTCATCTTTGCGCGACTTACGGACCTCTATGGCGATGTACCCTATTCAGAGGCTGGATTGGGCTATTACCAAAAGTTCTACCGAACAAAGTATGATAAGCAGCAAGACATCTACAATGACTTATTAAAAGAGCTAGATGAAGCCTCCCTAGCACTAAATGCAACAGGCGATTTAGTCAAAGGCGATGCCATCTACAAGGGCGACATTGCCAAGTGGAAGAAGTTTGCCAATTCCTTTATCGTGCGCCTAGCCATGCGTCTTGTAAAGGTAGACGAGGCAAAAGCCAAAGAATACCTGCAAAAAGCAGTAGGCAATACCTTTACAGACAATGCTGAAAATGCCTTTATAAAGCATGATCGTTCCGGAGCGCGCGTGACCCAAAACCGAAACAGTCAAGTACTACTAGGCGATGGTGGGCAAGAGCACTACTATGTAAAATGGTCAGACACCTTTATAAACTATTTAAAGAGCACCGCAGACCCACGCCTAGGAAAGGTAGCGGTCACCAAGCTCTGGCTATCCGATGTTATCAAAGATGAAAAAGGTCAAAACCCAGATTACAGCGCAAACCCCGCAATCCAAAAGGGAATGCCCAATGGAAAAGACCTGAGTAACGATGCACGCTATCGCATAGCTAGTGATCCATCTTACACCAGCTTTATAGACTATTCATCTCCACATCCAGCAATAATTGCCAGAGATGCGCCCACCTTTATACTGACCTATGCTGAGACGGAATTCCTATTGGCAGAAGCAGCAGTACGCTGGGGAATAGGCGGATCAGCAGAGACCCATTATAACAATGGAGTCAAAGCCGCTATGGGCAATATCGGACAGTACGCAGATATCATCCGTATCGCAGAGGCAGACATAAACAGCTATCTGGCAGCCAACCCCTATAATGCAGCGACAGCAATAGAGCAGATCAGCAAGCAATACTGGGCGCATACCATTACGATGATGGACTTCTACGAGACATGGGCCAATTGGAGACGCACAGGCTACCCAGCATTAGTCCCAGTGGTATACCCAGGCAATGCCACCAATGGCACAATTCCAAGGCGCTTCCCATACCCAGTCGGAGAGGCAGCAATCAATGGAGAGTACTACAAAGCTGCATCCGCAGCAGTTCCAGGAGGCGATAAGCTAACCGGAAGAGTATGGTGGGACAAACAATAAATACAAACAAAATAGACACAACCTAAGACCATAATAAGAAAAGGCCTGCTTAGTGATAAGCAGGCTTTTTTTACTAGGTAATAAAAATTATTTTCTGTTTCTGTTTCTACTTCTATTGAGCAGTCTATAAGTAATATAAAGGATAATCAACCAGATTGGAATCAGCTCCACTGAAATCTTTAAGCCCGTAAACCACATCATGACCAGCACCCCAAATAAGAAGAGCAAGCTGATATAATTGCTAATCGGATAGAATATACTCGGAAAAGCAGATTTCTCCGCATTTTTAATAATGCTGCGCTTAAAGAATAGATGCGTTAGACAGATCATAATCCAGTTTATCACCAAGGATGAAACCACCAAGCTCATCAATACATTTAAAGCCTTCTCGGGCATAACCTTGTTGATCACAATACAGATAGCTACCAGCGCAGCCGACACCAAGATTGCATTAATAGGAGAGTGGTTCTTGTTAAGCTTAGTCAGGAATTTTGGCGCATTACGTTGCTCGGCAAGACCAAAAAGCATCCGCGAATTGCTGTACACACAGCTATTATAAACCGATAGCGCTGCGGTAAGCACAATCAAGTTGAGCACATTTGCAATAATATTTGTAAGGAAATAAGTCTTCCCCATTAAAGCAAACTGCATCCCCTTTAAGCTAGCAAAGACCTCCACAAAAGGACTCGTGTCAGGGGTCATTTGTCGCCAAGGCATCAGTGAAAAAAGAATTAACAAAGAGCCAATATAAAAGATTAGGATACGCCATAAGACCTGATTTGTAGCCTTCGGAATATTTTTCTCTGGATTCTCCGCCTCGGCAGCAGTAATGCCCACCAATTCTAAGCCCCCAAAGGAGAACATAATCAAGACCAAGGCTGCCAACAGCCCCTCAAAAGAGCCCGATTCATTGGTTGAGAGCCAACCTTTCGGAAAGAATCCCCCATCATTCACCAGGTTGTTGACCGTAGCCTCCTCCCCAGCATTCCCAGTAATAAGGAGGTAACTACCAAAGATAATCATCGCAATAATAGCGACCACCTTAATAATAGAAAACCAAAATTCAGTTTCGCCATAAACCTTAACCGAAGCCAGGTTAATCGCATTGATCACAACAAAGAAGAAAAGACTAGATACCCAAAGTGGAATATCAGGCCACCAAAAATGCACATAATGACCAATCGCCGTAAGCTCAGCCATGCTTACCAAGAGGTACAACACCCAATAGTTCCAGCCCGAGGCATAGCCCGCAAAGGGCCCCCAGTATTTATTAGCAAAAAAGCTAAAACTACCCGAAACGGGCTCGTGAACCACCATTTCTCCCAATTGGCGCATAATAAAGAAGGCAATAATACCCGCTATAGCATAGCCCAGAATTACGGAAGGCCCCGCTAAAATAGCGGCTTTTCCGACGCCTAAAAAAAGACCCGTACCAATTGCACCACCTAGGGCAATCAGTTGAATATGTCGATTGTTTAAACCGCGTTTAAGCTTTTTGTTTTCTCCAGATGTTTCCAAAAGTCTTCTTAGATTAATGCTTATTATTTATACTGTTTTCCGAAAAACCAACCAATTCGTCCCAATAAGTACCCATGCGTCGATTGTAGATTAATATTTGATAGTCATTTCCAGTTTGGAAGTGAGAGCCTGCGAAGAAGTCGGTATGTACCTTCCCCGTATCGTCTTCCAAAACATATTCATAATCATATAGGCCTTGTTTCAGCTTTAAAGTCACCTGCCAAAGGCCAGATTCAGCATTTAGGGCAAGCAAGTTTTCCGGTGAACGTTGGAAATCATTAAAACCACCTACAAGATAGATCTTTCCGTTGAAACTTTGTGCAGTCTTGAGTGAAAAAGTAACATCTGCATAGTCCTCCGTAGCCACTTGATCTTGGGTCTCTCGGTTGCGAATAAAGAATCGCCCATTTTCATCAAAGGTAGTACCATAAGTTTGGCCCTTATTGTCTTCATTAGCCAAAAGCTGAATATAGGTGCTACTATCCCGCACAATGCTATGAACCCCCTCAGCAGCCAGTCTAAAGCTACGCAAGTCAATATACCGAAACTCATTGTTGCCCTTAAAGTCCAAGCTTTCGGCATTGCTGTATTTAATTTCGTTGCCTGCAAAATAACTTGGGGTCTGCAAAGCCATCTGATAATCCGAGCGTTGATTTTGCTTAACCAAAACAGTCAAGTCACGCTGCGGGTTATTCACCGTCAATGCCGTTTTAAGCGAGACATTAAGCTTTTGATTGCTTTGTCGAAGACTTACTTGAGCAGATGGCAAAATAGAGCTACTAATATTGACCAGGTTATTCAAGACATAAAAGCGCTGCGTAAGCACCAGTCTATCCTTGTCCGCATCCTCATACACCTTAAGCAGGTAATTACCCGCCAGCTTAGGCTTCAGCTGCTGCGTAGGAAAGCTCAGGCTATAATGCGTATAGGCTTGAAGCGAACCCATAGAAGCCGTATAATCCTCAATACGATCTTCGTTAAAGCCCTCCACATAGTCCAAGACAGAAGCTCTACTTGGCGTCCAATCTTGATTGCAATGCTCAATGCTAAAATAGTAGTTCCGAATATCTCCCCTTAAATCATCAAAGGAAAGCAACAAGGGATCCGCACTGCCCAGCACATAGACGGGCAGCCTGTTTTCCTTGCCAGTAGGATAGAGTTGCACAGTTTTAATCGCAGAAATATAAGCTTTGTTTGTGTAAACCAGCTCTTGACGAGGGGATCTTTCAAAAGACTTTTTAGCCTTTTTCTTCTGCTGCCCCATAGCCAGAGTGGCCGTGCACAAAAGAAGAAAAAGACATGCCTGTCTTAACAATATATAAATCTTCATAGGGTAAAAATAATAAAACCGCTGTATTATCAGCGGTTTTATTAAAACTAATAGATGCTTATCTGTTTATCCTTGGGATATTTAATACTATACCCAAATTTAATCTTCTGGCTACTGCCTGCGGGGATATTAAGGTTCCAAGTAAGGATACCCGTTTCCTTATCTATACTCGCACCTGTAGACTCCTCCAAGACAATCTCCATTGCCTTATCCGTTGACAAGGGGATTTGCTCCTGAACCGTAATAGCTACAGCTGATTTCTTATTGTTTTTAATCGTCGTCTCATAAACCAATGATTGGCGCTTACTGCTGCCAAAGATCTTAGTCTGAGAGAGGTCATTCATTTTTTCACGCTTAACAGAGATCATCTTATCCCGACCTAAGCTTAGCTTTAAGGTGTCGCTGCTTACATTAGGATCGATATAAGTCTTCCCGACTAGCATATTGTCAAACAAGACATTCGCTTCACCCGGAATTAAGTTTAACTTTTCGAAGTCCGTCAACTCGGCCATTAAAAATACCTCCTGATCCATACGAGGAGCAACAAAATATTGATAATTAGCCTTATGCATATACTCCTTTAGGCTAACACTATGTTGTCTACCATTAGAGGCAATATTATAAGGTATATCCACATCAAAAGTAGTATTGAGTTGATTCTCATTTTGCTGCACATAGTTGCCTAGAGATTTAGGCTTAGCCAGCACCATTTTCTTTTGTACCGTAGCAGCCATATTAACTTCTTCCATAGCACTACTTGGCGCACCTGCACTGCCTCTAATCATAAGGCGCTCAGGCGTGTAGTAGTATAAATGCCAAGCCGTAAGCTGCGGAGCAGTTCCACCTTGGGAAGGGTTACTCGTAGAAAGACGCAAGTTTACCTGCTCCCAATCCACCCCAGTCTGCTGCACAATATTTGCTTTGTAAACAATCTGTAAAGGGCTTTTAGTATCCGTACTGCGCAGCTCATAAGAAGCATTCCAACCAGCCTGTCTAGCTAGATAAGAGAGCTGAAAGTTTTGGTTGCCCGCTTGGGTAGCCAAAACTTGGACAATCAATTGGCCGCCTGAGCCAGAAGTCTGCCCTTTAACCTCATTAAATTGTACATTGGCCTTGTTAACGAGATCCTTTTGAATCTGAATTTTCTCCTCTAGATCAGTAATCTTATTTTTAACCGCTAAGTACTTCGGTCCATAAAATTCAGTCATCTTTACAAGCTCCGCCACGGTGGTGCTGCTCTGCTCACCAGCAATCCGCTGATTCTGCTCCAAGAGCTTAAGCAAGCTTTCCTCAGTAGCCTTTTCATTGTTCAAGCTATTGAGCTTGCTCACGGCCATTTTATAATTGCCCTCCACCTTCGTGTACTCCGCCGTTTTCACGTCAGTATCCAAATAGTTTAAGGCTGGCCGTACCGAAAGCACCGTGACATTGGCTGTAGCACCAATCTGAATGCTATTTTCATCCATATTGTTAGCAACATGCGTAAACACGATCTCGCTAGTACCCACAGGCAGCAGCAAGTTGGCCGTATGATTCATTTCAGCGCCATTATTAAAAACAGTTACATCTTTAAGTAGGGCTTTAGCATGTATAGACTTCTGCGCGAAACTCAAGTTCGACAACAACAATCCACAAGCAAAGAGCAAGGTATTTCTAATCATAATAATACTTCTTCAAAATTAATACGTCTAAAAAACAGACAAAAACAGCTTAGAACACAATCCTCAGCTCCTAAGCCCAATTAATAGACTGCTTATATAGCTAAAAGATTAATTCTAGCATATTGTTTTTTTAGCTAAATAAAAAAGCACCGACCAGCTGCCGGCGATATGCCATAAAAGCGTCCTAAAAGCTGCCATAAATTTAGCGGCCTGCCATAGTAGCCTCATGAGTAGGTGTTAGAAGACTAAATTTTAATTGTTGCAAAGGGCAAGTAGCTGATAAGCGACATTCTTTAAATTGTTTTGAAAATTTTGTTCAGTTTAGTTATAATAATCATATTTTTAAATAATAAATGACAAGATAAAATATGTTTTCTAAACTTATTTCACTAGAAGCAGAACGCATAGGGGCTATAGATTTTCACGCATTTGCAGTGGAGACAGCATCCTGCAAAGCAGCCTTTGCAATATTTATGAATACCTTTCAAACCCCATTAATATGCTACCGATTGGATGAGCATAACAAGGTGAAATACAATATTGATGATGAGCAGTTCCTGTGGATTGTCAACAAGAGTCAAGTAGCAGCAGAAGACCGAAAAGGGAATTTTGACCTGTTTTTCGCCTTTGTAGCACGTGTAGAGCAGCAGGCCTTTAAGTACTTCTTTCGGCATGCAGAAGAAAATTTCCTCTGTGCGACCAAGGTTTTAAACGCTTACGGAAAGCATTATATAGCCGGCAAAACCGTACTCAGCAAGACCGAAAGCTAGCGCCTCGTACCAAAGATAATTTGCCGATGCCCCTTCCGCAAGCCCATAGCAACCCAAGCAGCAAGCGCTAGGGGAGTTCTTTCTTTTGGGTTTAAAATAATAACCCACAATAGTGTTTTCCTCCATAAAGACTTTAATAAAACAAGTGAATTGTGTAACTTGCTTATAGGTATAGCCGAGTAAGCTAAAGCCAATAGAAATCCAACGAGCAGATAAAACATGAATCGTCCCCATATGAAATTATACCTAGCCTTAAGCATTGCCCTTATCAGCATAACGCTACAATCCGTCTTTGCGCAAAATCTTAAGCCCGGCTTTGACAAGCATGAGTATGCAGAGATCCTACGGGTTATCGTAGGCTCATCAGAATCCGC
>JASLCA010000350.1 GCA_030146225.1 Sphingobacterium sp.
TTTCTACATAATCACAAGCCTTGGCTAGTTGTTCAGATAAGTATACATAATCCAACCGAATCCCTAAAAAATCGCTGCTTAGGTAATCCGTTCTGACAGGATAGCTAGGTTTGTAGTAACTGTTGTTGATTAGTTGGGCATCCGTGTAACCTGCATTTACGAAAAGGTCCGTAGCGATGTAATTGGTTGGTACGCGTGCTGGTCTATATTTTTGTAAGCTCTTTAACCAAAAGTTGCTACCTAAAAATTTTTCATCTTGTCGGGAGATGGAGTTGAAGTCTCCGGCTATCATTACGTTATCCTTATTTGGCAGGCGATTGATATGGGCTAAGATTTCCTTGGCTTCATGCACGACTAAATCATTGCTTTGCGAAGATAGGTGTATGGCAAAAATGTCTATTCCTTGTGTCTGGGCATAAATGTATCCGTGTACCCTAAAGGCTGGTACGTTGCTTGCGACTTGTATACGCTGTACATTATTCAACACTGTTTTAGATGTTATAGCTGTTGGATAACCAGTTTCTTTTAATAAAACACTGTAATTATGTCCATAGCGTTTTGCAAAAGCCAGTAATTTTGCTTCGGTAAAGCCATTCATCTCTTGGTAAACCACTACATCAGGGTCTAGTTCCTTAACCCAATTCTCATAAGCGTCCATATGAACAGCTTGGGCTTTAGGGTTTGCGGATTCAAAGCCTTCAAAAACATTGTAGGAAAGTACAGTCAGCCCTGATTTTGGCGTGAGCACTATAGAAATGTTTTGTGCTTCTGCTTTTAGGTCTAGGTCCTTGTAAACGGGATTATAGCCTTTTTTTAATACCGTAATGCGTAGCTGGGTTTGCGTAAACAGCTTATATTCTACTTTCCCAGTACTGGTTTTTACTTCTTCACGAGTAACCAACATATTTACATCGGGTCTTCCTTTGGATATTAATACTGTCGCATCTCCGGTAAGGAGCATATTTTTGTCATCCACTAGCTGTATGCTGATTTCTTTTGCTGCTAGTTTGGAAGATTCTTCCAATTCGATTTTTTCATCCTTGCCGCAGTTGGTCAACAGGAGCAGGCATATAGCCAGTCCTGTCATCCATTTTTTCTGCATATTTGTAATACTCATCATAATGACCTTTAATTTTTAGAAACCCTAAAGTTTGCGAAATGATAAACTATGTCCTTTGCAGGCTTGTAACCACCAGTAATCGCTGGTTCACCACCAATGTTAATGACGATAACGCGGTTGTGTTTTCCCTTCATTGGCCTTATATCTACTTTGATATCTACCCATTTTCCGAGTTGTGCATCAGTCAATTTATTAAGAGCTTTGTCTACTTGCCATAATTCCTGACCAAATGGATGTTCCGTTGGAAACCCCCAAATACGGTTCATGAAACGTGGCCAAAGGATTCTAAAGTTATCATATACACCTGGAAAGAAGCTTTTGTCTTGTGCAAAGACCTTGAAGTTTAAATAAGGATAGAGCTCCGAGTTGATCTGGTACTCCAATGGAATCTTAAAAATTAAGGAGGATGCACGATCCCTAGGTGTAACTTTCATAACATTGCGTAAGTCCGTGCCAGCTGGATAGGTCGCGGGCTTTACATCTAAATCTATTTTCCAAGCAGCACTTTCTAATGCTCCACTGATAAAAAAGGCAGGTGGCAGATATGAGTCGGCTTCTGTATTTACCAACTCTACTTGTCCGCTTGTTACGAATGGTGCAAGTAAATGGTCTATGCCAAGGGAATAAGGAATGTATTTTACTTTCTTGACTAAATTGTTTTCTAATAAGTCTAATAAAAAACGCGCATTGACTTCTGCCATGTCACCCGAACGACGTACGAAGGGCAAAAATGGGCCTCCACCTATGTTGGCTACTACGCTATTGCGGTCGTAGGTGATTTTTGTCATCTCAAAGAGGCTTCCTCCTGTTAGATCAATCTCGTCCAAATTTGAAAAGTAGAATAGATCTTGCAGGGTTTTGGTATGAATTGGGAAGGTTAGCTTTTTGATATTGGCCACACCTAGCGCGTTAAAAGTTGTCACCCCATTTTTCTTTAGGATATCTGCTTCGGCTGGTAGAAATGTTGCTGTGGCAGAAGGCATAAAGAAGCTTACTTTTTGGCTTAAGTCCACTGTATCTAAGATTTCTACACCCGCCACCTTTGGCACAACCCTATAGTTAACATGAACAGTCGTTTCATCCCCTGTTTTTAGGTTACTGGCAAAGATACGGGGATTAAGTGCTCGTGAACCTTCATGCTTGGTACCTGATTGGTCCACAAAGGAGTAATCTAAGTCGCAATAGGTGAGTAGAATGGAGGATATTTTTTCTGCCCAGTCTAATACGGCTGTTGTTGGTGAGGCAAATATACGTGGGGATTGTACCGCTATGGTCGCTAATTCCGTATTGGTATAAGGGATTAAAGCAATCTCCTGGGGTACCGATCTATTACCATATTGATCTTCCGTATAGACTTTAAATCGGTATAATTTTGAAGTCTTTAGATTGGGCACATTTACCCAAGAAACTACCGAATCAACTTCAATGCGTTCTTTGTCATATTCCACTACGGTTTTGCTAGCTTTACCTAAGTAAATTTGGCTGGATGCTATGCGACCTGCTTTCATGAGGTTGAGCTCCACGCGTTCAAAGCCAATCTTTCCAGATATGGTATCAAACTTTGCTGGATATATTTTTTCTCCGCCGTAGGGCTCGATATTGTCATATATCCCTTTGCAGGAATAGGTGGCTGCGGCACCTATGCAAAGTAAAAGACTGAGTAAAATAATATTTTTCATTATCTAATAGCTATTAAATATGTGATTTTCATTTATTTAGTGGCTTTACGGCCATAAAGTGTGAGTTCAGATAAAGTGTTTGCGGCTGTACCGGTATAGTTCGATAAAAAGTCCGAAACGGCCTCATATCGGAACCATCGGGTTTTCTTGGTAAAGTCTGGAAGGTCTGGATACATGTAGGCCATATCTCCTGCTTGACCTGCTTTTACATAGTCCAGTTCGCTCATCACTATCGGAATAGGGATTTTATGGAAGTTGATCAATACCCATTCTGTTAGGTCTTCATCCC
>JASLCA010000357.1 GCA_030146225.1 Sphingobacterium sp.
TACGAGTCGTCGTCAATCCCAATATTGCGGGTACCGGAATTGGAATGAGCCCTGGGGGCTTTGCGGAATATGTATTAATTGATCAGGTGCAGGTGGGGCATAATGTTTTCCCGATTCCATATAATATTTCGGATGAACAAGGGGCTATGATTGAACCATTGTCAGTTACGCTTGCGGCTGTTAAATTAGCTGAATTTAGGACTTCTGATACTATGCTAATTCATGGGGCTGGTACAATTGGTCTGGCTACCTTGGCTAGTCTTATAGCCTTGGGGGTTAAAAATATTGTTGTGAGTGATATAAGTGAGGCACGCCTTGCTATTGCCCGTACTTTAGGGGCTACCCATACCTTTAACCCAGCTACAGATGGGGATATAAGCGATTTTCTCAAACGTACTTATGGTACCCAGCAAGTGATCTTAACAAATGAGGAAGTGCCTAACCTACAAGTCGTATTTGATTGTGCGGGAGTGCCGTCCGTACTTTCGGAATCTATCCAAAACTTGGCGCCAAATGGCAAGCTAATTATTCTTGCCGTTTATAAGGAAAAGGCGGAGCTGGATGCCATGTTAATTATGTTAAAGATGTTGACAATTAAGGGGTCTTTTGGATTCAGTCCTGCTGATATGCAAGAGGCTATTGATTTGGTCGCGGCGGAAAAGATTGATTTGCTGCCCTTGGTCACCCATAGATTCCCATTAGAGGAATTGCCAGAGGCTTTTGTGACACAGTCGAATCCTGCGGAAGCCGTCAAAGTGTTGGTTGTTCCTTCTTAATTGGGGCAATTTATAATCCGAATATGTATTCTTTTTTAAGCTGTAAAAAAGCCGCTGAATAGGCTTTTTTACAGCGATTTATATCCGATCAGCACCGCCTTCTGCCTACCCTGTAGGTGGCGGTTTGTTTGGGAAAAGCTATTTTTTTGCCTAAATTGCCAAAATTGTCCGCTCTTCTTAGCAGGTCTTACTCAAATAATAGGCAGTGGTAGGGGCAATTTAGGTTGCGCGATTCTAAAACAAAATGACGTCCTCTTTGTTGATGTTGTGTATGAGAAACGCGTTAATCTTAACTACTGCTTTCGCAATTTTGCTTTTCTATTTAATCGGTTTTTTTGAATATGCCATCGGTTAAGCATAGGGGGCTTTGCTTTAATTTTTTTTGACCTTTCTGCTTTGTTTGGCGCACAGTAATTAATTGTATAAATGACATTTTTATACAATTCTGGTCTTGTTGCCTAGAATTGTATAGGCATTATGTCTACATATTAAAAAATAGTAAATGAAATTTTTCCGTCTCCCAAAATCCACTTTTAATAAGGGGATAATGATTCCCAGTTTAATATTTATTATTGGTGTTTGTCTGTTGTCTGTGTTTTTTCCGCAACTGACAGCTAGCCTTTTAGATCTGGTGAAGAACTATATCTTTGTCAACCTAAACTGGGTCTATGTATGGGTGGTTACAATCTTTGTACTCTTCTTGGTGTACCTGATGTTTAGCAAGTTTGGGAATATTCGCTTGGGTGCCAACGACAGCAAGCCTGAGTATTCCTTTTTTACCTGGATATCGATGCTTTTTGCGGCTGGTATGGGGATTGGTCTGATGTATTTTTCGGTTGCCGAGCCTATTCAGCATTTCTCTACGGAGGCTTTTGCCGGCGGACCAGTTGTTAACCGCGCCAAGAATGCGCAGTTGTATACCTTCTTTCACTGGGGGATTCATGCTTGGGCCATCTATGGGGTTGTCGGTCTGGCTTTATCCTATTTTACGTATCGCTATAGGTTGCCTCTTTCTTTAAGAAGTTGTTTTTATCCCTTGTTAAAGGATAAGATTAATGGAAAATGGGGAAATGCAATTGATGTTTTTGCACTTTGTAGTACTTTCTTTGGGATTACAACTACGCTGGGCTTCGGCGTTGTACAGGTCAATGCTGGCTTAAAGATTATGGGGGTTGTGCCTGAAACGACCTTTGTCTATCAGTTGATTATTGTATTGATCTTAACCAGCTTATCCATAATTTCTGCAACCAGCGGGGTAAATAAAGGGGTTAAACTCTTAAGCTCTGTAAATGTTATTGCGGTCGTTGTACTGTTAGTCTTTGTACTCTTTTTAGGACCTACGGTGTACTTGATCGGGAGTTTTACGGAGGGATTGGGCTATTACTTCAATAATTTCTTTGAGTTAACCTTTAATACACATGTCTATGAAGCGGAGACTTTGCCTTGGTTTTATAACTGGACTATCTTATACTGGGCATGGTGGATTTCTTGGTCGCCTTATGTAGGAATCTTTATTGCGAAGATCTCCAAGGGACGTACCATACGTGAATTTGTGGCAGCGGTACTGATTATCCCAACACTTTTTAACTTTATTTGGATGTCGGTCTTTGGAAATTCAGCGATTTGGATTGATATGCACGTGGCTAAGGGTGCCTTGAGTGCGCTGGTTGATAATCCTGATGCCATGATGTTCCGCTTTTTAGAATATCTTCCGCTTACGAGTATTGTGAGCTTTATGGTGATTGCGATTATTATTATCTTTTTTGTCACCTCGGCCGACTCAGGTATTTTTGTAATGAATAGTATTGCAACAAAGAATGCAGCGAAATCTCCAAAATGGCAGATGTCCTTTTGGGGTGGGCTTTTGGCTATACTTGCTTTGATCCTCCTAAATACAGGTGGTTTACAAGCCTTGCAGACCATGACGCTAATTACTGCGCTTCCATTTTCTATTATTATGGTGCTCTTTTGTGTTAGCCTTATAAAGGCCTTGACTATTGATCGAAGCTACTATGAACGGGATTTCTCGGTTTCAACGGTGCCTTGGTCTGGGGAGTTTTGGCGGGAGCGCTTGAAACAGATTGTCTCTTTTAAAACACGATCTTCTGTGGATGAGTTTATCCGTAAGACTGTTCGTGAGTCTTTCACTGAATTGCAAGCGGAGTTTGCTAAAAATGGGATTGAGGCAAAGGTAAATGTGTATGAGAGTCCCCTTAAGGTAGAAATTGAAATCCGTCATGATGTGGTGAATAACTTTATTTATGGCGTAAAAACGCATTCGAAGCTTGTCTCTGATTTTGTTATGGATGAGGAGAACCTTCCTGATCTAGCGGATAGTAAAACTTTCTTTCCCAAATCCTATTTTGGGGATGCAAGGGAAGGTTATGATGTACAGTATTTCACAAAGAATGAATTGGTTTCTGATGTGCTGAAGCATTATGATAGATTTATTGAAATTATCTCTGAGGAAAAAAACGAGATGTTTATCAGTAGTAATGCCAATAAACATATGAAATAATAGGCTTGTCCAACAGCTTCATTTTTCTATTAGGAAAAGCGATGGCTCAGGACTGGTGTAAATTTCTTTGTACGCATTTTTTTTCCAATAAATGTGTTGAATTGTAATAAATATATTTAACTTAATCCTTTAGGTTTATGAAAGCTTATCGTGTTTTCATAAACCTAAAGCCTAAAGGAGAAATTAGGCAAGGTTTATGCTTTGCTTTTAGCCTGCTTAGCTAGTGCAGTAGCTAGTGGATTTACTAACATTCAATTAATACGGAAAACTATGCCTGAAAAATCATTTCTTAAATTCCCAAGCCTTCCGTTTATTGCTACACTTGCCTTTGCAATTGTCAGCATTATTGGAATTGGTTATTTGCTGCATTTGGGACAAACGATTGTAGCTCCTTTTTTCTTTGCCTTTCTTATTTCTATGTTGTTTCTTCCTTTTGCCAATTGGTTGGAGCGCAAGTTTAAATTTGGGCGTGGACTGTCTACCATATTTTCAGTCCTGATTATGAT
>JASLCA010000380.1 GCA_030146225.1 Sphingobacterium sp.
TTTGGGGATGGCTGATGAGAACCTATGTTCGATCCGTAGGATGCTCAGGGTTAGTGTTTGGGGCTTGCGGGGCTGAGCACATCCTGCCACCGTGGGCCGCTGCAAACAGGTGAGGTAGCTACAAGAAGGAGAAGTGTCTGCAAGAAAAGCTCTAACGAATTTAGCGCTTTTTTCGTTTGGGGCTAAGCAAGCAAGCAAGCAAGCAAGCAAGCAAGCAAGCAAGCACAGTATTTGTGTAGACTTACTTCGTGAGATGTAAAATAAATGCAGTTGCCGTGTAATTTGTTCGATATAAGAATAGAGAACCTAAATGGCCTAGCAGCTTAGCGTAGTTATTCGCTTAATTGTTAGTGTATTATTTTTGAATGAAAAAATAAAAGGACTGATCCTAAAAATACATTATTCCAATAAGCATGTCCACTCCTTTTTCTTCATGAGCTAATAAAATGTTTATCTTTGAGCTACCAATATTAACCATTAAAGCCATTTACATCATAAGAAGTAGTGATGCTCGACGATGAAAAACAACTAGTTTATGCCCTGCGTGAAGGAGATGTAGCATCCTTTACTAAGCTTTACCATGCCTATAAAGAGCGGTTAACAGTACGTCTATTGTATTTGTTAAAGTCCGAGATTTTGGTAGAAGAAGTCTTGCAAAACCTTTTCCTCAAAATCTGGGAGAGTCGTGAACAGGTAAACCCTGATAAATCCTTTAAGTCTTATTTGTATACCATAGCCAAGCATATGGTAATCGATATCTTTCGGCGGGCAGCAAAGGAAAGGACGGTTATGGCGCAATTGAAGATTGGACAAGAGGAGTTATACCATCATGTAGAAGATTTTATCTTTCGTAAAGAAAACAAAGCGTTATTAACCGAATTGATGAGTATCCTCCCCACAAAGCGAAGAAGTGTATTTATAGCGTGTAAGCTAGACGGGAAATCCTACAAGGAGGTAGCTGAACTGCATAATATTTCTATCAATACCGTAAATGATCATATTCAGAAAGCAGGCATTGTATTAAAAGAATACCTAATAAACTCCAAGGAAGGATTGACCCTTCTGATACTCTGTTCACTCTTGAATTAAATATTTTTTATTTAGAGCCGTGATTATTTATTGATCGTTCGTATTAGTTAGTATTAACCAAAAGATGCTTGCTGTGGATACGAATCATGAATGGGAAGAACTATTTAAAAAATATGTTCAAAACAAGTGTTCCAATGCGGAATTAGACACACTTATACAACAGCTGGACGAGCAGTATTTAAGCCGTAAAAGCTTTGATGAACTTCTTCAGCTAACAAACTGTGACGCACCCTTATCGCAAGAGATATTTAGGGATAAGGTCCTGCGTATTACAAGCGCTGTTGAAGAAAAATTATTTCCGCAAATTCAGTCTAATGCTATTGAAGAGACAAGGCCTAAGCAGCTGCGTGCTCGTTCTTTTAGCTGGTATTGGGCTGCGGCGATCCTATTATGCTGCTTTAGCTTTTCGGGCTGGTATTTATTCTATAAGATGGACCATACACCCGAAGTTAATATCAGCAATCGGGATACATTAATTGCTCAAAAGAAGGTCTTTATAACCCTCTCAAATGGACAAGCTGTAGACTTAGAATCCCTAGAGCTAGGAGAGTCCATCAAAGAAGTAGGGTATTTGATCCAACGGAATATAGCTGGAGCATACGTCTACCTAAAAGATCCAAATCAGCCTGAAAACAGCTTAACTAACGCCGCCATTCTAGCCAACCGTATAGACATTCCTAGCGGAAAGCAGGCGCAGTTTATCTTGCCTGATGGAAGCAGCGTATGGTTAAATACACAATCATCCTTAACGTATCCCCTGAATTTCTCAAGTAAAGAAAGGCTTGTGGAGTTAAAGGGGGAAGGCTATTTTGAAGTCGCAAAGGATCCCCGCAGGCCATTTCGGGTGTATAGCGCTTTAGAGGATCGGGAATGGCAGTTGTTGGAAGTTTATGGCACACGATTTAATGTTTGCGCCTATGAGTCCAATGAAGCTATTCAAACTCACCTGTTGGAAGGATCAGTCTCGATAAGCTTGGCCGCTGCAGACAAAGTACCCGATCCTAGTACCATGCGTATGTTAAAGCCCATGGAGCAGGCATTAGTTCGGCATGGAGATATTAATATTACGCGTGCAGAAGCCGAAGATCCTATTTCCTGGGTTAAGGGATATTTTCATTTTAATGAGACCTCCTTGGAAAGTATTTTAGGACGTATCTCTCGCTGGTATGATGTAGAGTTTATCTACAGTAAGGATATGATAAACCTAAGTTATTCGGGCACCTTACCCAAAAGTCTCCCATTGAAAAGAGTATTAGCGCTTCTAGAAATAAATAATAAAGTCCAATTCGTAATGGAAGGAAGGAGGGTGCGTGTGTTAAATTAATTTTACCTTAAAAAAGCATTAAGCGGATGCCGACGGCCATCATTATCCGCTTAACGTTGATTAATGAATAGTATACCTCAATTAACCAATAGTACAAAATTATGAAAATTTATTCTTTTTATAAGCGCTTTAAGCGGGCATTTATAATTCGATTGTATAGCAGGTGTCAACTTAGAGCTCAATTTTTGTTGATTACTATCGCGCTACTTAGTCAAAGCACTGTTATCGCACAGGTTGTAAGCCTCCCAAAGGGGAACCTAAAGTTGGAATATGTTTTACAAGAAATTAGAAAACAGACTGGATACAATTATTTCGCTGACAGTCAATTATTAAGCACTGCACAACCTGTGGTGATTACTGAAGTAAAGCTAAGCCTTCAAAAACTATTAGAACAGAGTTTCGAAAATCAAAACTTAAATTATAGCATAGACGATAAGCTTATTATCGTAAAGGCTGCCCCAACAGATAAAAGCATGACTACTCGCGTAAATACGCGTCAGCAGCGGCAATTGTCAGGAACCGTATTGGATGAAGACGGAGAGTTGCCTTTAGCAAATGCATCCATACATATAACCGGAACAAACTTAATCACCCAGACCGATGACAAGGGAAGGTTTAGTATCCAAATTCCAAGCACGGCACAGTCCTTTGAAGTCAGCTATATAGGTTATTTAAGTAAGACAGTTGTGATTACAGAAAAGTCCGAAAAGCTAGTTATTCGCTTGAATGTCTTAAAACATGCCATTGCTGAGGTGGTTGTGCGGACCGGAGTCTATAGGCGACCTGTGGAAAACTTTACTGGATCGGCGCGGACGATTACTGCGGAAGAGCTTCGACGTGTAGCGCCAAACAATTTATTAGCCGCCATCAGTATTCTAGAGCCCTCCTTTATGTTGCCTGAGAATATAAATTTCGGTTCAAACCCCAATGTGATGCCAGATATGGAGCTGCGGGGGCAAAATAACTTTGCAGACCCCAATGCCTTAACCTCCAACTCCAATGCTTCCCTAAGAAATGTATTCGGTGATAAGCCCAATGCCCCACTTTTTGTATTGGATGGATTTCAAGTAAGTCTACAGCGAATTTTTGACTTAGATATGAACCGAGTGGAGCGCATTACCGTTCTAAAGGATGCGGCAGCCACCTCAATCTATGGATCTCGCGCCAACAACGGCGTTATTGTTATCGATACCCGTCAACCTCAAGAAGGCAAACTACGCCTATCCTATAGGGGTGGGGTAAGCCTCACAACCCCAGATCTTACCAGTTATGATCTCCTCAATGCTTCCGAAAAGTTAGCCTTTGAGAAAAAAGTGGGTTACTATGTGTCAGCCGATCCGGATCGTACCGACATCCAGTTTACACGTGATCAAGAATACAATGAGCGCTTAAAGGATGTAATAAGAGGGGTGGATACCTACTGGCTTTCGCAACCCTTAAATTCAGCTGTTGGAAATAATCAAGCGCTGTACTTAGAGGGTGGAGATAACGTTATGCGTTATGGGATAAACCTGAATAGCTTAAAAGAGCAAGGAGTTATGATTGGATCCAAAAGAGATCGCATGAGTGGCGGGGTAACGCTAACCTATAGAAATGGAAACCTGCTCTTTTCAAATGATTTAGGTATCAACAAAGTTAAGGGCGTAAACAGTCCTTATGGGAGTTTCTCAGAATATAGTCGATTGAATCAATATTGGTCACCCTATGATGAGGAAGGAAACTACGCTGTTTTCCTTGGGAAACCCAGAAGAGGTATCCTAGGTGTGACGCAGGTGAATTATGGCAATCCACTATACAATGCCAACTTGCCTCAAAAAGATTTTAATGATCAAATAGGCTTTACCAATAACTTTAGATTTGAATGGTCAGTCAAGGAATGGTTGCGATTAGTAGGAGCTTTAGGCTATAGTTCTAATAAAACCTCCTTTGATAAATATGTTTCCTCCAAGCATACCCAGTTTAGGAACGTTCCGCTAACAGAGCGCGGTTCTTACAGTAAGATGTCTGGCGAGAACAGCTTGATTGATGCAAGTCTAGGAGTGGATATTCGTAAGAACTGGGCTAAGCATTTGGTTTTCTTTACCGGGAATTTTAATATCAATGAGGGCAAGGAGAATGAATACATTACCAATGCCATTGGCTTTCCAAATGAGCGGGTAGCCGAGCTGATATTTGCAAATCGCTATGACTCATTAAGTGTAAAGCCCTTGGGAAGTTCCGGCATCCGACGTATGGTCTCTTCTCGATTAAATTCCAACTACACCTATGACAATAGGTATTTGTTAGACCTATCTATTAGTGCAGATGCCTCCTCGCAATTTGGCGTGGATCGTAATTTAGCCCCTTTTTGGTCAGCAGGCCTAGGCTGGAATATGCATAGAGAATCCTTTATAGAGATAATTCCGCTAATTAACTTTTTAAAATTAAGAGGCTCATTAGGTACCACTGGAGAACAGAATTTTCCGCCTTATATGGCATTAAGTACCTATAGTTATTACAATGATCAGTATTACTTAGATCAATTGTCTGTTTATCAGATGGGATTTGGGAATCCGACCCTAGGTTGGCAAAAGAGCCTTAAGCGCAGCGTTGGAGTAGATGCTACCCTGTGGCGCAATCGCATGAGTTTGAGCTTGGACTACTATAATAACAGTACCAAAGATCTAATCTTAGATATCACCACCCCTCCATCCATGGGCTTTAATTATTACAAGGAAAATGTAGGTTCCCTGAAAAATGAAGGCTGGCAGGCTTCTATGAACCTTACCCTGTTGCAGCGTCCGGTAAAGGATTTCTACTGGCGCGTCGGGGTTTCAGCCTTTAGCAATAAGAACACCATCTCCAAAATCTCTAATTCCTTACAAAAAATAAATGATGGCTATGACTTAGATGATCAGAATCCCAATAGTCCATCCCGTAAGACGCCCAAGCATTATTACAAGGAAGGGGCTTCCTTAACTGCCCTTTATGCAGTAAGAAGTATGGGTATAGACCCCAGTAATGGGCAAGAGCTATTTATTGCCAAGGACGGGACGCTAACCTATGTTTGGGATTCAAAAGATAAAGTTGTGGTGGGGGATACCCGACCAAGACTTTCGGGGACCCTAAGTACTGGCTTAGATTATAAAGGCTTCGGTATCAATCTTTATATGAGTTACCGATTGGGAGCACACTTATACAACCAGACCTTATTAAACCGAGTTGAGAACGTGGATATTACCTATAATGTGGATCGTAGGGTTATGACCGATACTTGGCAGCAACCCGGAGATGTTAAAAAGTTTAAAGGGATTCTGGGTTCAGATGATGGTCGGATAGTGGTTGAGCCGACATTGGCTACCACACGCTTTGTGCAGAAGGAGTACCTCTTGGATATCTCAAGAGTTTCGTTTAGCTATCTATTCCCAGATCGGCTGAAATGGTTGAGAAATTCAAGATTGTCCAATACCCGATTGGAATTGTATATGGCCAATCCATTTCAATTTTCATCAATACAGCGGGAGCGGGGACTCGACTATCCCTTTGCTCGGACCTATACCTTCAATATTTCAACCAGTATATTTTAAACTATAAAGATTACGCATAATGAAAAAGCAATATATAAAAGTATACCTAGCAGCCTTTTCCCTACTTCTTTTTATGCAGTTTTCCTGTCAGAAGTGGTTGGATGTTAGGCCAGGAGCGGAGGTAGTTGCAAAAGATCTATTTAAGGATGAAAATGGATTTATAGAGGCCTTAAATGGGGTTTATCTTCGTATGGGCGCAGGTCTATACGGCGACAATATGACGCTGGGAGTTTGGTCAACCTTAATCCAAGATTACGCTATCTATGATACACAACATCCCTATTATGAACTTTCTCGGTTTAATTTTTCCAATAGTAACGTAAAGCGCAATGTGGATGGGATTTGGGCCAATATGTACAAGGCTATAGCTGAAGTGAATGTGATTTTGGAGTATGTAGATGTACAAAAGAGTGTTTTTACGCGGAGTAACTATGAAAGGGTTAAAGGCGAGGCTTTGGGCCTAAGAGCTCTCCTTCATTTTGATTTATTGCGCATGTTTGGACCTGTACCGCTGGGCAACAAGGAGGGCATTAGTATACCTTATAAAATGGTATTATCAAAGGAAGTAGCCCCTATGCTTACGCTAAATGAGGTGGTTAAGCATTGTTTAACGGATTTGGAAGAAGCTGAAAAGCTATTAGCCATTGACAAGGGCGTATACTATCAAAGGCCAGAACTGTTTGAAGGTTATACCCGAAATCACTTCAATTATTGGGCAACCCTGGCGCTACAGGCCAGAATCTACATGTATATAGATGAAAAGCCCAATGCCTTAAAATATGCCAAGCAGGTCATAGATGCAGCGCCATTTCCTTTTGTAGATCGGGAAAATTTAACTAGAGGAGGAAATAAGGATTTAACCTTTAGTTCGGAACATATCTTTGCGATTTACGCACCAAAGATTACTACCTATATAGATCGCCATTTTAGACCAGATCGCATACAAGACTATGGCAGTATTAGTTTTTATGGAATCTCCTACGATATAGATGATGAGTTTGA
>JASLCA010000196.1 GCA_030146225.1 Sphingobacterium sp.
CATTTTTTAGGCAACCTGAGGAAAGAACGCCTTATACGGATAGCCTTTCTGATGAGGAGCGGACTGCGCTTGAAAAACGCATGCTAGCAGGTATTAACTCCCGTATACAAAGCCGAGTTACTACTCCATTAAAACCTATGTACATCCGCTGGGCAGCAGCTATTTTGCTGCCATTGATCTCCTTTGCGATCTATTACGCGGTTATCGATCGTTCGGTAGCAATAGACATACACAGCATTCAGGCCGGCACATTGCATG
The DNA here is from genome assembly GCA_030146225.1 of Sphingobacterium sp. Classification (GTDB taxonomy): domain Bacteria; phylum Bacteroidota; class Bacteroidia; order Sphingobacteriales; family Sphingobacteriaceae; genus Sphingobacterium. The sequence goes on from JASLCA010000196.1 coordinate 259, forward strand.
CAAAACTTATTTCTGCCACAGGCAAAGCCTATCAATTGAGCGATCCTGAAGACTTACTGGCCCTGCAAAAACAAGGAATCTATAAAAGCCCTACTACTTCCGATCAGGAAAGTGCTTGGGAAGAAATCGTAACCCCACGCGCTGGATACTTTAACCTGATCTTGGCCGATGGGACCTCCGTTTGGCTGAATGCAGAAACCTCCTTACGTTTTCCAAAAAACTTCAGTGCACAAAAGCGAGAAGTATACCTAGACGGAGAAGCCTACTTTGATGTAGCTAAGAATGAAAATGCCCCATTCTACGTACATACCAGCCTACAGTCAACCAAGGTATTAGGCACACAATTTAATATATCTTCTTACAAAGAGCAATCCGCTCATTATATCACCTTAATTGAAGGCAGCGTAGAAGCTAGCAATAAAAACCACGAGAGCATCCGTATGACCCCAGGGCATCAAGCGAAAATTAGCGATAAGATCAGCTATCAGCAGCTGAAGAATGTACAAGATTTCGCGGCTTGGAAAGATGGAGAATTCTACTTTGACGACACCCCCATGCACGAGGTATTAAGTATGCTCGGCCGTTGGTACGATGTCAAGGTAGAATCCGATGGAGCTCCTAAAAATAAATTAAAAGGTTTAGTAAGTCGTAAAATGCCATTGGCCAGTTTACTAAGCCTAATCGAAACCACTTCAAATGTCAAATTCAACTTTAAACAAGGGGTTTTAAGCGTAAAAAGCAATTAATTCGATTTGACGAAACAACCTATGATTACTTAACTAATTTCATCTTTCATGATTAACCTTAAAAAAAATCTTTCTCTTTTTAAAGAGAAAGACGGCTACGCCTATGCACTTCGCAGCGGTAAAAAGCTAGCACTGATCCTGCTCGCCATAGGCTATAACAGCATGGATAATATGCTACTTGCCTCAGCTTATCAGCGTGTTACGCTTCATCTAAAAAATGAGCCTATTGATCATGCCTTCAAGGAGATCAAGCGACAGACCAATGTATCCTACCTTTTTGATGGACAGTATAGTGCGCTTGCAAATCCAGTTTCGCTTAACGTAAAAGCACTGGATCTCAAGCAGGCATTGCCCAAAATATTTGAAAATCAACCTTTCGACTATGAACTCAGAGAAGGAGTTATCTTGGTTAAACGCAAAGCCGCTGCTCCTGTAACAGCAGCTCCTGAAAAGCAGCAGCAGTACGCAAGCGGACGCGTTACGGATGAACAAGGAAATGTACTTGTGGGCGCTACGATTTATATAGAACAACTCAATCTTACCGTACAGACTGACGCAGAAGGGAAGTTTAACTTGCCGATTCGTACCGAATCCATTCAGGCGCGCATTAGTTACACGGGATATATCAGTAGAAACTATAACTTAAAGCAAAACCAGACAAACAGCATAATATTACAGAAACAAGAAAATGTAATCCAAGAGATGGTTGTCGTGGGCTATGGAAAGCAGCGCAAAGAATTAGTGACAAGCGCCGTTGGGAGTCTTAAAGTAGATGACTCTAATATGCGCCAAGTAGCTAGCCCTACCCGACTATTAGAGGGTAGAATCGCTGGCGTGAATGTCTCCATGGGCTCAGGCAACTTAGCTTCAGGGGAGCGCATTGCTATCCGAGGGACATCCTCTATCAGTGCTGGAAACACGCCTTTATATGTAGTGGATGGGGTCCCGATCAATACCGCAGACATGTCGCTGTTTTCTTTTGGAGAAAGCTACAGTCCACTCGCCTCCTTTAATCATGCCGACATTGAGTCCATAGAGATCCTAAAAGACGCAGCTTCAGCGGCAATATACGGTTCCCGCGCAAGTAATGGAGTTGTCTTAATCACCACCAGATCAGGCAAGTCTGGACGTAGCGATATACGTTTTAGTGCTACTGGAGGCTTTAGCAGCTTTGCCAACAAAAACAAAATCAAACTTGCCAATTCAGATCAATACATCAAGGTTTACAATGCTGGTGCCGACAACTACAATAGGCAATATGGATTAAATATTGAAAATGCAGACTATAAAATCCCTATTCAAAACCCTTATCAAGGGATGGCAGATACAGACTGGCTCGACCTTATTACACAAAAGGGATACTTCCAAAACTATGACCTCTCCTTTGCAGGAGGTTCCACCAAGACAAATTACTACATCGGTCTAGGGCTTACAGATCAGGAGGGCGTAATCAAGAACAACGCTATCCGAAAGTACAACCTGAATAGCAAAATTAGTCACAAGTTTTATGATTGGCTAGAGGTTGGCGCCAACAATATGGGGAACTTCATTAAGAACAATCAAGTTCCAGGAGCCAACCTAGGATCTACAATTATCGCACGTGCGATCGAGCAGCGTCCATTTGATCGTCCATATAAACCCAATGGGGATTATTATGTAGGCGGCACCGATGAACTTACCCGTCATAACCCTGTTCAAATACTAAATGAGCAGGATGCCTATGTAGACAATTATAGATTTCTAGGAACCTACTATGCGCAAGCAAATTTCCTAGACCACTTCTCCTTACGCAGTTCTTTCAGTGCTGATATTGGCTATACCTACGACTACACCTATTACAACAAGAACCATCCTTATGGTACAGGAGTAGGTCGATTATTGGACTACAACAGACTGATTCAAAATGTCGTTTATGACAACATCCTCACCTATAGCAAAAGCTTTAAAGACTGGACCGTCGACGCCATGATCGGGCATTCTTTTCAGAAACAATTGACCCGCAATAGTGGCATAGATGGACGCGGATTCCCTACTCCATCCTTACAGGTCATATCAGTAGCTTCAGACATCTTCACTGCCACCGGTGGCCTCGGAGAATACGCACTTGAGTCCTACTTCACAAGGGGTACATTTGCTTATAAAGACCGTTATATGATGACCGCTACGCTTCGTGCTGATGGATCCTCAAAATTTCATCGAGATAATCGTTGGGGCTACTTCCCTTCCTTATCCTTTGGATGGAATGTCTCCAAAGAAGACTTTATGGGAGAGAACGAGCACGATTTAAAATTGCGCGCTAGCTACGGTAAAACAGGAAATCAGGATGGGATCGGCCAGTATGCCTATCAAGCGCTGATGTCGGGCGGACAAAATTATGGCAACCAAAGTGGAATTTCGGTTTCCTCCTTTGGAAACAAGGACTTACACTGGGAGAAAGCAGATCAATATGACCTAGGATTTGATGTTTCATTTGCACAGCGCCGCGTAGAACTATCTGTTGACGCCTATTATAAGAAGACTTATGACTTGCTTTATAATAAGCCCATACATGGCACAACGGGGATGACCAGCATTGTCAGCAATATTGGATCCATGCTTAATAAAGGCTTGGAGTTTAGTCTGAGCACAAACTTCAATTTCAATGCCCTTTCGTGGAAATCCAATTTTAATATAGCCCACAACACCAACCGCATTCTTTCGCTATTAGCGGAGACCGCACCGATAGCAATTGGAGACAATAGAGCGCTCAAGGTGGGGCAGAGTATTGGCGCATTCTATCTCTTTGACTGGGAGGGACTTTACCAATATGATGGCGAAGTACCACAAGAACAATTTGAACTCGGGGTACGCGCAGGTGATGTCAAATGGAAAGATGTAGACAACAACAATATTATCAATGATAATGATCGTATTGTCACAGGCTCTTCCAATCCCAAGTTCACCGGAGGCTGGAGCAACTCCTTTGGCTATAAAGGTTTTCAATTGGACTTTCAATTTACCTATGCCTATGGTGCAGATGTATACAGTGCCTGGAAGGCCACAGGTATGGCCAATCTAGGCGCAAGCTTCGCCAAAGATCTTAGCTACGTAGAAAATGCTTGGAGTGGACCAGGAAGCACCAATGTCTATCCAAGACCTTTAATCGGACTGGCACATAACACCAAAAATTCTACGCGATTTCTCGATGATGGTTCGTTTATCCGCTTAA
>JASLCA010000198.1 GCA_030146225.1 Sphingobacterium sp.
AGCATTCATATGGTCAGAAATACCATCTAGGGCATTTGTACGTGTATTGTTCCGAATCAGGCGATCATTCGAAAAGCCGAGATCCAACACAAAATTATGTTTGTTTATAGCTGTAAAATAGGTCAAAACATGCTCGTTCAACAACGTCGCATTGCTCCCTAAGTACTTGTTGAGGGAGGGTTTATTATTGTTATTTAAAGCCGATGGCTTAAAGGTATTCCGCTCATCAAGACCATAGTTCACCCGTAAATTGTTCGTGAAACGCAAGGAATTGCCCAGCTTATAGGTGATGCCCAAGCTAGCCCGCATATTGATGTTCTGATTGATTTCATCAAGCAGTTCATAGGCTTTGAAAAAATTGCTCAACTCATCCGAAACGGGTGTTGGATATAAGGAAGTATTGAAATTACCTCCTGCGCCCATCGCTTCTTGGTCAGCTCCATTTCCACGTTTCTTCTCCGAAAAAGTTCCGGCCAAATCCAAATTGATATCAAAGGATTTACTGGGTTTGAAGATAATATTAGAGCTCAAGGTATAGCGGTTATAGCCAGTAGCCTTCATAATCCCGCCCTCATCGGAATAACCTAAGTTGGTCCTATAGCTAATCTGATCGGCCAAGGCTCCACTAATACCCAGCGTATAGTTCTGAATGCGCGAATAGTTGTAGTATAGCTTCTGCCAGTCAGTCGCATTGTTGTAAAAAGGATTGATACTGTCTGTCAAAAATGCACTTGTATTAATGGTGTTAAAGTCAGATTCTAGCTTTGCATACTTATTAATGTAATGCATTCTTGTCTCCCGCTCTAGACGCCCACCTAAGGTTGCGCGAAAGTCTGGCGGAGAGCTTAGCCCGAGGTTAGTATTAAAGGTAATGGTAGGCTTACCCAACTTACCCATCTTCGTTTTTACAATAATAACCCCATTGGCACCCCGCGAACCATAAATCGCCGTAGCAGAGGCATCCTTTAGAATGTCTATAGACTCAATATCATCCGGATTGATCATCGATAAAGGATCAATATTGGAGGTCCGTACCTTAACGCCCTTTAAAGATGGAATAGCGCCCATATCTTCCATACTATAAGGCATCCCATCAATAACATATAGGGGGGAGGTATTTGCGGGAAGACCATCTCGCGAGGAGCCCGACAGTCCACGAATTAGCGCTATGCTGCTGGCTCCTGGCTCACCCGAGAAATTCAAAACGTTAAGCCCTGGAACACGACCTTGAAGCATATTTTGAAAGCTAGTAGCAGGAAGGTTTTCAAGCTCTTTGGCCGTGATGCTGCTAATTGCTCCCGTAACCTTCTCTCGGCTACGTGTACCATAGCCAATAACAACCACGTCTTCCACCTTACTGTCTGTAGAGACTAAGGTGATATCTGCTCGCTTGGAGCCATCAACATGTATCTCTTGACTGATATAGCCGACCATGCTGATAACAACAAGTTCTCCAGAAGCACATTTTATAATGTATTTCCCTTCTTGATCGGATGAAGTACCTGAGGCCTTGTTTTTATTTCTTATGGTTACCCCTTGAAGCAGCTGCCCATCGCTATTCCGGATACAGCCAAACAATTGAAAGCCATCCGCCTGTCCATTCTTGTTTAAAATTATTGTTTTTTTATTTATCTCAAAGGAAATCGGAAGGTTCGTAAACAGCTCTTTCAAGAATGGCTCCAATGCTTTATCTGTAGCTTTGGGAGATAGCATCGGAAAATTTTCAACAAGTTGCTTCTTGTAAATAAAGTCATAGCCAGTCTGCTTTCGTAGTTCTTGAATAATACTTTCCATCGACAAAGACTTGCCATCAAAACTTACCGTTTGAGCCTTTGCTCCTAAACTGACTAGTAGGGCAAACAAAAGCATTGCTGCCTTTAGAATATGTCGCATAGATTTTGCTTGGCTAAAGGCCATAGCAAGCCCACATGAACAAATTTCGTTCATTTTACTGTACATAAGTTATAAATTATAGGTTATTATAGATGTAGTTCGAATCCTCCTAGGGCATCGAACTAGGAGCTTATTGGAGCTCTTTTAAGTTAGTTTTTGGTTGAGTTTTGTAAAGTTATTTCATAATTATTAATCTCCTTTCTTTTAATATAAGTTTATAGCCCGTAGCAGCTTGCACGATATCTATGATCTCTGGTAAGGGTCTACTTCTAGTCAAGGCTGCTTCCAACTCAACATTTTGACTGGCATCCAACCTATAATCTAAGTCTACGTCATACCATCTAGCCAAATCTTCCATAACCTCTTTTAACCTTCCTTTAAAACGGAAATGACCATTTTTCCAGGCAATTACGCTTTCCATGTCAAAGCGATTGGTTTTAGTGAGTTTATTATCCATAAGCACAAGCTGCTCCATGGGCTTAAGAACTGCTCTATAATTGTTCATAGTTACCTCTACCGATCCTTCTACTAAGGTTGTTCTGGAAATAGCTTCGCGGTCATAAGCACGAACATTAAACTCCGTTCCCAGAACCCTGATTGCTTGATTTTTAGCCTTTACAATAAATGGTCTATTTGCATCATGTGTTACATCAAAATAGGCTTCACCAGTCAATGAAACCTCTCTACTCTTTGCTGAAAAGACCAATGGAAAACTTATAGAAGACTCCGCATTTAGCCAAACCACTGTACCATCGGCCAAGGTGAATTTGCAATCATAGCCTTTAGGTGTCGTCAGTGTATGTATCGTATTTTGGTTCGCCTTTACATTTATGCTGTGCCCATCTGCGTAATACAAGCCATCCGAATTGGCCATTATTTCACCAGCAAAATCCTTTAGCGGCACGATCTTACCATCAGACAATACAATATGTGGGAGCTTCTCAGCTTCGCTGGGCGTTTGGTTAACACTTATTGGCTTATTGGCACTACGTAACTCTTCAATTAGCACGGGTTTGTGCACAAAGACCGCAGCTGCAGGCAACTCCTCAACATGCTTTACCATAAACTTATACCCTACAAAACCGAGGATTAACAAGATACTGGCTGCTACAGCTATCCATCTAAATTTAATAGTTATGGTCGCTTTATGCTGTATATGGTTTTCTATCGCATCCCAGGTATCTTTTTTTAGGGCTTTTGCGGATATTTCATATTCTTTGTCAACAGCTTGCGCTGCAATAGCTTGGTAATGCTCCTCTACAAACAATCGTTCTTCCTCGGAACAAATTCCTTGCTCATAGCGGCTCAAAAGCGCTTTGCTATCTTTTTTATTCAAGTTCATGTGCTCCATTTAGATTAAGACGCTTAGTAAAGACAATAAGGAGTATCCTACTTTAAAAAAAATAATAAATAAAGAAATGAGATGCTTAGCTAAGGCGATGCGCAACACTTTAATGCTATTGGAAAGCTGCTTTTTGACGGTAGCTTCGGCAGTGCCGAGTTTCTCTGCAATCTCTTTGCTATTCAAGTATTCTTTACGACTGAGTTTAAATACTTCTTGCATCCGATCGGGAAGCGCATCTATACAGCTGTCAATAAGCTCTTCCAAGCTTCGGGTTTCAAGTTTTTCAACGGTCATCTCGTCCCAGTCCTTATAACGCTGTTCCAACTCATCAGAAAAGCGTGTACGCCTATTCTGCTGTCTAATTTTGCTAATCACCATATTACGGGCTGAGGCGTATAAGTAGGACTTTACACTACTAGTAATGCAGGTCTCTGAGCGTCTATCCCAAAGCTTTATAAATAATTCTTGAATAGCGTCTTGCGCGAGAAATTCATCTTCCAACATGATCAAAGCATGTATATAGAGAGGTTCCCAGTACCTATCGTAGATCTGTTTGAAGCTACTTTGATCTCCACCCTTTATACGGTCGAATAACAAGAGTTCTTCTTTTTGATTATAAGTATTTGACATTGCTTGGATGTGTCGGTTAATGATGGAGTATCGGCATCGAAGATACCGAACCAACAATTATAGGATATTTTATCGACTTTTCTTGGGCCTTAACTAAAAGTTTATTGGGTTGACTAGGTACATGTATTTAGAAAGCTTGAAGCATAGGTAGGATAGACTGGTTTTGTAACAAGCAATTAGCTCATAAATATAATCGGAGTGCACCTACTACTTTTTAGGTAAGCTTTTATTGTACTTACATAGATTATTCAGAAACATGTCCGCTATTGGCTTGGACAAGCTACGAAGGTCGAGTCCCACCCTGCTAGTCAATAACAGCGACACGGTTTTACATAGGCTATGTTTATAAAGAAAGGAGTTTATTTGGAAGGCAAGGCAGTGTCAGTGTGGAGAATTCCCTGAGCCGCAGCAGGTCAACTACATAAAAACAAAATGATTAAAAGTCTATAACGCAAGCCCTTGTTGGGTTGAAATATTTTTATTAATTTCAAAAAGGATTTTTTAAATAACCAAATGATCAGTGCCATTGTTAGTAATATAGCCGCTAATGGCAGCGATATTAACCGTTCATAAATATTATTATAGGAATATTGTGAAAGCAAAAGCCTTGTCAAGAAGGAGTTTTTTGAATTTGAAGATTTAGGATTCTGCGTGTTTAACATGTCCAATAAGAAGCACAGATGTTTAACAGTGATGCCTTCAAGCTTAGCCTTATAAGCTTTTTAGCATAAGAATTCAGAGAATTAAGGACTTAGGAATGCCCTATCCATGTTTTTGCATGGTTGTAAGTATATTATTGGTTTATATTTGATATAATAAGAAGAAAAAACCGACCCTTGCATAGCTTAAGCTAAACGAAAGTACTTTGGAGGTACTTGTGAGGTTGTAGCTAGATTAGGGATTTTAAAGTGCAAACAATTGAATACCGATCTAACAACCCCTGTAAAGCATGGTGCTATAACAAAAG
>JASLCA010000053.1 GCA_030146225.1 Sphingobacterium sp.
TGATCAGCTTCGTAGGCTTGGTATCCTTTTGGCTAGCCTATGAATACCTGCACCAAAGCTGGGACCTTGCTTTCCCTTGGATGACCTTGGGCAATGGCTTTGCCAACCTGCATCAGATTGTACAATGGTATACCTTTAGTGGGGTGTATGGTGGAAGTATCTGGATATGGCTTGTTAATATCCTTGTATTTTTGTTCCTATGGCAAAAAATGCACAAGATCGAAGCCATCTCATCGACAAGACTTCTTAGCAGCATTGCGGTAGCGCTTATCCTGCCCATAGGAGTCTCCATTTGGCAATATAGCAGCTATGAAGAGCATAGCAATCCCTCGCAGATCGTGACTGTACAGCCCAATATAGATCCCTATCAGAAGTTTGGATCCATAACTGCGCAGCAACAATTAGATCTATTAATTAGCTTATCGGCACAAGTCGCAAAGCCAAATACTGAGTTTTTTATCTGGCCTGAAACGGCCATCTCTGCCCAAGGTGGAATTGATGAAGATGAGTTTAGGGCCTACCCCGCTTATGAACAGATTATTCAATTTTTGGATAAGTATAAAAATGGCAATGTACTTTCAGGCATAGAGAGCTATCAGCTTTATAATTCAGCCAAAACCCCAACAGCCAGAAAATGGGACACCAATACATACTTGGATCCCTTTAATGCAGCTGTGCTTATAGATCAATCCAGCAAGTTGCAGTTTTATCATAAGTCCAAGCTAGTTCCTGGGGTAGAACAATTGCCCTTTAGTAATGCGCTTGCATTTATGAAGCCCTTGTTTGCGCATTTTGGAGGCGCCACTGGTGGCTATGGCAGTCAGGAAAGACCTTCTGTATTTTATTCAGCAAGTGGTATTGGAGCCGCTCCAGTTATCTGCTATGAATCTATATGGGGAAATTATGTAGCGGATTATGTAAAACAGGGTGCGCAGTTTATCGCTGTGGTGACCAACGATGGTTGGTGGGGCAATACTTCAGGCAAGGACCAGCACTTAATGTATGCCAAATTACGCGCTATTGAGAATAGACGCTGGGTGGTACGTTCAGCTAATACTGGCATCTCTGCCTTTATCAATCAACGTGGAGATATCGTTCAGCAAAGCAGCTGGTGGGAAGCCACCGCTTTGACACAGGAAATTAACCTGAATGAAGAAATTAGTTTCTATACTCGCTATGGAGATCTGCTTTTGTATTTAGCGTTATTATCCAGTGCTTATGCGCTTTTCCTGCTCATTAGCCCCAAAAGAAAATAACATATTTTTTACATTTCTTTAGTTAATTTTGTAAGATGAAAGTATACTTAGACAATGCAGCCACTACGCCGCTAGATCCTGAAGTCATAGCAGTGATGGTCCAAACCATGCAAGAGAATTATGGCAATCCATCCTCTATTCATGCACATGGCCGTCAGGTAAAGACTATTGTGGAGAAGGCGCGGAAGACAGTAGCGCATTTGTTAAAAGCTTCTCCATCTGAAATATTTTTCACTTCCGGCGGAACAGAAGCCGACAATATGGCTATTGTGCGTTCTATTATGGATTTGGGTATTAAGCATGCCATAACCTCTCCTTTAGAACATCATGCCGTCTTACATACCCTAGAAGAACAAGAAAGGCTCGGGAATATTAAGTTGGACTATCTACGTATAGATGAAATCGGAAATGTGGACTTGCAGCATCTGCGCGAGTTGCTTTCCAACAACCCCCGCAGCCTAGTCTCGCTTATGCATGCCAACAATGAGATCGGTAATCTAACGGACATTCAGCAAGTATCCGAAATCTGTAAGGAGTTCAATGCAGTATTCCATTCGGACACTGTACAAACAATGGGACACTATGCCCTTGACTTAACCGAAATACATGTAGACTTTCTTACGGGAGCAGCCCATAAGTTTCACGGTCCTAAAGGCGTAGGCTTCCTGTATGTAAATGGCAAGAACAAGATTAAGCCTCTTATATATGGTGGAGCTCAGGAACGCAATATGCGTGGGGGCACCGAGAATGTTTATGGGATTGTAGGCTTGGCCAAGGCGTTAGAACTAGCACATCAGTCTCAGAATAACCATCGGGCACATATACAAAGTCTAAAAGATTATATGAAAGAAGCTTTGATAAGGGAAATCAAAGACGTCAAGTTTAATGGCAATACAGATCCTGCACATTCTTTATGCACGGTATTGAGTGTATCTCTACCTTGTACAGATATTGCAGACATGTTATTATTTAGCTTAGACATTGCTGGAGTATCAGCTTCTGGAGGCAGTGCATGCAGCTCTGGCTCGGAGATTGGCAGTCACGTCCTGAGTGCATTAAATGGTGACAGTAGTAGACCATCGGTACGTTTCTCCTTTAGCAAGTACACAACCAAAGAAGAGATTGACTTTGCGGTAAAGACCTTAAAAGACCTTTGCGAAAGCAAATAAAAATAATTGTAGACAAAAGCGGACATACATCTAGCTGTATGTCCGCTTTTTCATTTCTACTCATTTGCCCCGCTGTCCTCACGGGGCTCCTGAGTAGTAGCTGGTAACTAAACAAACAGCATGAAACAAATTCTTAGAACAAATTGTAGTTAACCAAAACGTATCTCTTCAAAATGAGGGTAGCAACTAAGGCAAAACCCAATTAATAACATAGTCTATGCTAAGGCCCATTATGCATTGATCTCCCAGAACAACTACCGTAAAGAAAATTTTGCAAGATTTTAGAAAGTTTTGTACTTTGTAAGCTTCAAAACATTAGTTACAATAGACTATCTAGCACCTTCTAAGGTCTTTCTGTTAATTCAATAAAGAGGCCGGCCAAAGACATAAAAATGCGATAGACAAGCTGCACTTGCAACATAGTAAAAGGTTAGCAGCTGGGATTTTCATGCTGTTTGCCGAAAGCCTCCAGCCGCTAGCCTTTTTGCATGTCCATTAAGAGGCCTATACAAGTACACAGAATCTCCCTACTATTGG
>JASLCA010000211.1 GCA_030146225.1 Sphingobacterium sp.
GTATCAAGGCCCGCTCGGCATATTGTAAATCCTTTCTTTACCATTGGCAGTCTAATAGATGAGGAGCGTAACGCTAATTCTGTTGCAGCTGGAGCAGACAATAATGGTGAAAATGGAGATGGCTTAGAAGAAGATGGCGTACATACGATTCCAACCATAACCCGGAATAGTCCTTTTAGCTTTTCTGTCCCAGTTTCATCAGATATAAGGGCAAATATAATTGCATGGATAGATTTTAATAATAATGGACGATTTGATGAAGGAGAAGCTGCTTATGCCACTTTGGGAGGTACGGTACGAGGTTATCAAGCTGTTCCTATTGGTACAACAACTGTTACATTTTGGTTTAATCAAGCGCAAACACGATTAATTCCGAATGCTGTAAATCATTTGTATGCCCGTATTCGCTTAACACAGCGACTCGGGGTAGATAACACTAGTACGGCAGAGCTGGATGAAAGAGCTATAGGGGATGGACTTAACACAGGTGAGTATGACTTCGCAAGCTCTGGTGAAATCGAAGATTACCGTTTTATCGTTGGAGCTGATCTTTACGATTTTGGAGATGCGCCAGTCAGCTATGACATGGATAAAAATGGTCAAGCTAATCCGGCTAATTTTAAACCCGCCAGAAATATACCTAGTCCTGCTTTACATTTGGGAAGTACATATACCGTGGAGAGTGGCCCTCATGCTGTTGCAGCGGGAGCGGATAATAATGGCGAAAATGGGGATGGACTTTCGGATGATGGATTGTCAAGTGAACAGTTAAATATAAAAGCGAGCGGAATAAATCGCTTTACAATTGAATTAAACAATAATACAGGGGCTAATGCCTTTTTATATGCGTGGATTGACTTTAATACTAATGGGAGATTTGAGGCAGCAGAAGCATCCAATAGCATTCTGGTGGCTAACAAGGCCACTTCTGCCGAGATTACTTTTACAGATGCTCAAATGAAATTGATTCCTCCTGGAGTTGATAAAGTCTATATGCGTTTGCGGTTAATACAGGCAGCTGCTGGGGTAACAATAGGAGATTTATTGACCGGAGCTAATTCGGAAATTGTAGATGAAAGAGCTATTGCTGATGGCACCAATACAGGCGAGTATAGCGTAGTCTCATTAGGAGAGGTAGAAGATTATCAGTTGAGTATTAATCGGGATTATGGGGATGTACCAAGTTCTTATGAAAATGGAAATCCGGCATCCCATTCAAATACAAGTACAGGAGAGTTAATTATTGGTAAAACAATAGACTATGAGTTTACAAATGCTCCAGTATTGCCAGGGGCGGATAACAACAATGAAAATGGGGATGGCTTGGATGAAGATGGAGTAACCACTCCTATGATCATCACAAGTGGAGAGTCCTTTAGTCTAAAGGTACCCATTACTTCGGAGATTCGGGGTACCGCCTATATGCGGGCTTGGATTGACTTTAATGGGGATGGGATTTTTAATGGCAATGAGGTTGTAGAGGCGAGTACTCCTGTGGTTCAAGGAGCCTCTAATTTTATTTTGTTAAAATGGTCAGAGGCCGCCACAAATGCTTCTGCATCTGTGCTATCTGCAGGAAAGACCTACCTGCGTTTAAGACTTTCTGAAACAAATTTTCCAGCGAATACAAATAACCATGATTTAACGCTGATAGACTCCAGAAGTTTTGGCCCGATGTCAGGTTCTGGTGAAGTTGAAGATTATCAATTCTTGGTTGTAGACAAACAATATGATTTTGGAGATGCACCTGATGCATACAATAGAAATCGAGACGATGCACTTGTAGCTCCTCGACAAACTATTTCTCCGCTACTACATTTGGGAGAAACAATTGATGTGGAAGCAGCTGCACATTCAGTGGCAATGGGGGCGGATAATAACGGATTGAATGGCGATGGTGCAGATGAAGATGGCGTTACGGAGCTTCTCCCTGTTTATAAGGGCTCCCCCTATTATTCGACAGTAAGCGTGTTTAACAATACTGGGGCTAGTAAGATTTTATACGGTTGGATTGATTTTAATAATGATGGTTATTTTCAGGATGCGGAAGTTGCAACTATTACAGTGCCTTCCTCAGACAAGCAGCAAGCGTTAACCTTAAGATGGCTTGGCAATGCCCTTACATCAGGAGCAATACCTGATGGAGTGACCAATCTCTATATGCGATTAAGAATATCTGATATTAATTTAATTGACAACACCTCTGGGGTTCCCGGTCAGCTACTTGATGAGCGCTCCATTGCCGATGGATTAAGTTCAGGACTGTATGGCAAAGCAGCAGCTGGTGAAGTTGAAGATTACAGGCTAGAAGTTGCATTGGATTTTGATTATGGGGATGCTCCCAATAGCTATGATACCAATCGTGACGCTGCAATAGTTCCTGCGCGACAAGCTGTTTCTGAAGGCTTGTATATTGGTGAAAAACCGGCAGATGCAGAAGCTGCAAAGCAAACATCTACAAATGCATTAGGAGACGATGAGCACGGGGATAATGATGAAGGTGGATTATTGCTAAGTGCTATTTATAAAGGCGGAGGTTCTGAATACAGCATTAATGTCCCTGTTACGAATATGACCGGTGTAGCTAGAAGACTTTATGCCTGGATAGATTTTAATAACAATGGGCGGTATGAGGCCAAGGAGATGCAGTCGGTATCTGTTCCTAATGGTTCTGAAAATACGCTTTTTAGCTTGAGTTGGACAGCGGCACAAACAGTTATTGTCGGTAATCCAAGTCAACTCTATATGCGCCTTCGAATAGCAGACGAATCCTTAGTAGATTTTACAACTGGTGCTAGTGGAGCCTTAGTAGATGAAAGAGCGATAGGCGATGGTCTTGCAAGCGGACTATACGGTACAAAGGTGGGCTTAGGGGAGATCGAAGATCATAGCATAAGCATCTTAAATAATCTTGATTATGGGGATGTTCCTGAATCCTATGAATACAATGATAAGAATGAGTTTTTGCCAGCACGTCATCTAGCTGATCCAAGGTTAATATTAGGAAGTAAGATTGACGTAGAGGTAGGACCTCAAAGTGTTGCAGCTGGTGCTGATAATAATGGTGAAAATGGAGATGGTTTGGATGAGGACGGAATTACGGGAGTTTTACCAATTCTTATTCCTGGGACAGGGTATAGCGTAATGGCAACTGTTACCAATCACCTTCCAGTAGAAGCTTGGGTACATGCTTGGATCGATTTTAATGCTGATGGTAGGTTTTCCGCAGATGAGTATACCACTGTGCATTTGCCTGCAAACTCAGGAAAACAGACTGTTAAGCTCTCCTGGTATACCAGCACGTATAGCGGAGAAGGAAAATATACTTACATGCGCGTGCGCGTAAGTTCTGCTCCGTTTGCCGATAATTCTACGACCCTAGATATTGACGAACGATCAATTGGTGATGGGCTTGCAACAGGTCAGTATGGCGCTTATCCAGTTGACGGCGAAGTAGAGGATTATCAATTAGAAGTAGATCAATCAGTCGCAATTCCACAAGATTGTGAAGAAACTGATAATCGATTGGGGAGATTGTCCCCCATAAAGGGACTCTATCATAGTAGTATAGTTAAGACTGCAAATGGAGAGTTTCTAGTCTTTGGAGCTTTAGCAAATCCAAATGGTAATGATCAGATGACGCCAATCAAGGT
>JASLCA010000212.1 GCA_030146225.1 Sphingobacterium sp.
CCCATATAAACAATATTGGTTAAGGGTTGTTGGTAATGATCTGCTGCCTGCTTGGCAATTAAGACCACCTGATCATAGATTTCATCCGCATTGAGGTTCCGCTTACGATCCATATATCCCGTAGCACAGAACTTACAGGTCAGGCTACAGCCCACTTGTGAACTGACACAGGCGGTCATACGCTCTGGTGCAGGAATCAAAACGCCCTCAATAACATTCCCATCATACAAAGTAAAGCTACTCTTAATGGTGCGATCTGAACTGATCTGAGAGTTCCGAACTTGAACATTATGAATAATAAAATGCGCCTTAAGATGCTCCCGAAGCGACTTACTCAAATTACTCATTTCTTCAAAATCCGTACAGGATTTCGCCCAAAGCCATTCATAGATTTGCTTTGCGCGAAAACCCTGTTCACCCATTTGGGTAAGTTTATCCTTAAGCTGCTCTATGGACAGACTTCTGATGTCGATTAATTTGTTCTGTTCTATCACAGGGCAAAGATACGGCAAAAAATATTAACTCAATATCATATTCTTATTCAGCCTTCTTCAAAGCCTCTCGGACTTTAGGTGCAATCTGCGTTCCATAGAGTTCGATTGCACGCATCATATCCTTATGATCAGGGCTACCAACATCCATATGTGCAGAGAAACGCGTAAGGCCAAAGAGCTCATTGATATGTAAGATCTTATCCACCGATTCATTCACATCCCCTACGATCAGGTGTCCATGATTGGAGCGACCAAAATCATACTGAGAACGCTGGTAGGCTGGCCAGCCACGTGAAGCACCTATGCGGTTCATCTGCGCCGCGTAAATGGGATAATACTTGTCGGCCGTAGTCTTGGCATCATCCCCAAAGAAGGCATGCATATGTATACCCACCTGAAAATCCTTCATATCATGTCCATTGTCGACCCAGGACTGCTGATACATCTCAAACAAGGGCTTGAAATTCTCGGGAGCTCCTCCAATAATGGCAAACATAACTGGCAAGCCTAAACGTCCTGCACGTATTACCGAGGAAGTGGTGCCACCTACTGCTACCCATATGGGCAAACTATTATGTACTGGCCTTGGGAAAATCTGTTGGTTGATCAATGGCTTGCGGTATTTCCCAGACCATGTAATCGTGTCCTGCTTATTCAACCGGGTTAACAACTCCAACTTCTCCTCAAAAAGACCAGCATAATCCTTTAAATCATAGCCAAACAAGGGGAATGATTCTACAAATGAACCTCTTCCTGCCATTATCTCTGCCCTTCCATTGGAAAGGATGTCTACTGTTGCAAAGTCTTGAAAAAGCTTTACTGGATCTGCCGAGCTTAATACGGAGACCGCCGAACCCAACTTTATCTGCTTGGTTACAGTCGCGGCAGCCGCAAGGATAATCTCTGGAGCAGCGACAGCATAGTCTTCCCGATGATGCTCGCCTATACCAAAGAAGTCCAGACCCACCTGATCCATTAATTTGACCTCTTCTATAATCTCCTGCATGCGCTGAGCCGCAGGTTGAATTTTTCCTGTAGTTGGGTCGATTTGTACATCGCCAAACATGCCTACACCAAGTTCTATCATTTTATTTCTCCTTTACTAAGACAAAGGTCGCTATCCCAAGGCGGGCTCGCATTGATGTACATCAAGAAGTACGCTTAGCCATGAATAAATTCTTTGGTTCCATAACTTTGAATCAAAGCCCCTTCAAAATCTAACCATTCTTTCCAACGCTTGTCCACATCTACATCCACAGCATACTTACGCGCAAAGTTTAAAAAGGTTGTGTAATGATTTGCCTCCGAAACCATTAAATCATAATAAAACTTAGCCAATTCCTTGTCCTGTAGATTTTGTGTCAGCACGCGAAAGCGCTCACAGCTACGAGCTTCAATCATTGCGGCAAACAACAATCGGTCAATAAAAGCCATATTTCTGGAACCGTCCTTCCGCAAGAACTTCATTAATTGCCCTACATAGTCATCCTTACGCTCTCTGCCCAAGGTATAGCCCCTTTCTTTGATAATAACAATTACCATCTTAAAATGTTCCATCTCTTCCAGGGCAATGTCGGTAAGTTCATGTACCAGGTCTTCATACTCTGGATTCTGGGTTATCAGCATAATGGCATTGGACGCTGCCTTCTGCTCACACCAAGCATGGTCGGTCAAGATTTCCGATAAATTTGACTCTGCAATATTTGCCCATCTTGGGTCTGTTAACAATTTTAATCCTAACATATCTTTTACTTTCAGCAATACAAACTTACAAAATAAAACCTGCAGGCTGCCTTTACTAAACCTAAAAGGCCTTAGGCAGCAGCTAGACCTGCAAACGACCTATTTGCAGCCTCAGCCCGTCTCAGTCAGACATATTTTCCTTGAGCCAGCTATTAACCAGCCCTTAGTTAAGGTGTATAAAGCTTGTACTTTTAGTATAACAGATCAAGTAAATTCGTAAATTCGAAGCATGCAAAAGCTGCTTTTCATCGGTATGGTATGGCCCGAACCACAATCTTCGGCTGCGGGAACGCGGATTATCCAATTGATTAAGACCTTTCTGGGGGCAGGCTTTCACATCAGCTTTGCCAGCGCCGCCAGCAAGTCAGCCTATAGTTTTGAGCTCTCAGAATTAGGTGTTGTGGAGCAGAATATAAGTTTAAATGACAGCAGCTTTGACGATTATATAAAGACCCTACAGCCAGAAATAGTGGTGTTTGACCGCTTTATGAGTGAGGAGCAGTATGGCTGGCGCCTTCGACAGCAATGTCCTCAAGCCATGAGCATCCTCGACACCGAGGATTTACATTTTTTACGACAGGCGCGTCAAGAAGCCTTAAAAAAAAATAAGGAGCCGGATTACTATTCAGAAATCGCTAGACGGGAGATTGCAGCCATCCTGCGCTGCGACCTTTCCTTAATTATCTCTCAAGAGGAAAAAAAAATATTAGAAACAAAGTTTCATATTAACCCCGCCATCCTTTACTACCTTCCATTCCTTGAGGAGCCAGTAGAAGAGGCAGTTGTAAAGGCTTGGAAGCCCTTTGAAGATCGTCAGGATTTTATGTTTATTGGGAACTTCCTGCATGAACCCAATTGGCGTACGGTACAATACTTAAAAAGCCAGATATGGCCTATGCTAAGCAAGTTATTGCCAAAAGCCGCCTTACATATTTATGGGGCCTATGCTTCAGCCAAGGTATATCAATTGCATAAGCCCCAAGAGCGCTTTTTAATCTTAGACAGGGCTGAAGATGCACGCCTTACCATGGAAAACTATAGGCTGTTGTTGGCCCCAATTCCTTTTGGGGCAGGCATAAAGGGCAAGTTTGTGGATGCCATGCAATCCGGAACCCCCAATGTCTCCTCCCACATAGGAGCGGAGGACATGCTGCAGGCAGACATGTGGAATGGCTTGCTCGCAGATGATCCTGCGCAGTTTTGTGCATCCGCTGTAAAGCTCTATACAGACAAGGCATTATGGTATACTGCACAAAACAATGGGATCAGCCTGTTGCATAGAAACTATAATAAGAGCAACTTAGAAAAGCCCTTTTTGCAAGCCCTTTCTAAGCTTAGCGAGGAGATTACAGCCCATAGAAATAATAATTTTATGGGTCAGATTCTGAATAGCCAAGTGCATAATAGCCTCAAATATATGTCCCTTTGGATAGAGGAGAAAAACAAAAACAAGGGCCCGCAATAAAACCCATTAAACCTTATAAACTAATACATTACAGCATTAAAGTAGATTATTTAATGCTCTTATAAATATAAAATAACTAAAAAAAGTAGAGCAGCTATTTTAATTACGATAATTTCGTATATCTTTGATAATATCATAAACTTAAAAAAATGAAAAGAAAACTATACCTATCCTTACTCGGCTTAGGCTGTGCGCTAATCCTAAAGGCCCAAGATGCAGAGCCCGCAATTGCAAAGGTTCACTATATCTTTAAACATGTTAATGACAGCAGTGATAAGAGTAAATTCCTACGGGACGAGGTGGTGACCTACCTCGGACAGGGCAGCAGCTATTATACCAGCTATTCATCGGTCAGAGCAGAAGAGGACATGAAAAAACAATTGGACGCCCCTGATTTTGATGGCAAGCTTATACTCACAAAAAACACAACGGCGATTAATGCGTCCCTGCTTATTAATCAGCATAGCCAAAGCATGCTAGAAATCCAAAGAGTAGCTAGCGACAACCTCTCTATAAGCGAAGTATTTCCCAAGCAAGATTGGCAAATTCTTGACCAGACAAAGGAAATAGGGGACTATCTCTGCCAAAAAGCTGTCTGCGAATTTAAGGGTCGTAAATACAGCGCTTGGTTTACCACCGAATTGCCTTTTACAGGAGGGCCGTGGAAGTTAAATGGCTTGCCTGGACTAATCCTTTCAGCGGCTGATTCAACAGGCTCCGTAAGCTTTGAATATGCCGGCTTTGATAAGTTAGCGACACAAGATTTCCTGATTCAACCACCCGCAAATGCGGTCAAGTCTAGTAAAAAGGAAGCCGCTAAGCTTCTAGAAGCATTTACTGCAAATCCAAATGCCTATATGCAAGCCAAAAGAGCAAGCCAATCTTCAGGCATTAGCTCTACAAATACCCCTGGCGGGGCGACTATAGTCATAAGTGGTTCTGGCCAAGGTGGAAATAAATCTGCTGGCGCAATTGATCCAAGTAGAATTAAGTCGATGACCATTAAGAATAATGATAATTACCAGCCCTCCAAGCTGACAAACAATCCGATTGAATTAAAGCCATAAGCGTGATACGAAGCCTGCTATTCCTTTTGCTAACCACTTGTTTCCTGCATGCCAAGAGCCAGCAGAAAACAATTTCTGGACGTTTGATTGATCAACAAACCCAGAAAGCTATTGCTTATGCAAGCATTACAGTAAAAAATGCGGAGAACAAGGTAATCGCCTTTAAATCCACAGACCCCGATGGGCGCTTTCTAATCCAGACCGCTGCGGATATACAGCATTGCAGTCTAGAGATAAACCATCTAGGCTATGAACGCTACAGCCTTGATCTGGCTGCCAAAAGTCAAGACCTAAATATCCCATTGGTTCAAAAGAAGATTTTGTTGGAGGATATTAAAGTAAAGAGTAGGCCTCAGGTGCAACGCATAGGGGATACAATTGCGTACAATGTGGGCAGCTTTGCCAAGGAAGAGGATCGTAATATTGGGGATGTGATTAAGCGTATGCCAGGCATGGAGGTAAGTGAATCCGGGCAAATAAAGTATCAAGGCAAGGCTATCTCCAATTTCTATATTGATGGGGATGACCTATTAGATGATCGATATGCGATAGGAACCCGTACAATTCCTCACAAGATGGTTCAGGACATACAGGTGCTCAACAATCACGAACACCTAAAAGTACTTAAGAATAAAAGGTTTACGGATCAGGTCGCAATCAACCTTGTCATTAAAGACGATGCCAAGCTTAAGATGACCGGCGAAGCCAAAATAGGACTGGGCATACCCAAACAATATGATAATGAGCTAAACAATATTCTTTTTAATAAAAAGTACAAGATGCTCAACGTGTTGTCAGCCAACAATATTGGAAAAAATCTACGTGGAGATCTGCTTGGCTACAATAGAGAAAGTACACTCAATCGCTTAGGCACTTCAGCAATAAACAATTTACTATCTCTAGGGACAGTTGGGGATCCGCCCGTAGCCCAGCAATACTATCTTATGAACAATACTCTTTCACTTAACACCAACAACCTGTTTAATCTTAAAAAAGATTGGCAAGTCAAGGCCAATGTGCAGGGACTTTTTGACAAAAACCATAAGACCTATAGGGGTACAACTGAGTACCAAACCCCCACAGAAACTATCACCTTTAATGAGGAGCAATATAGTCAGCTAAAAAGCTGGTTAGCCGCGATTCGTCTGACAGCTAGCCGAAACTTAAGCAGCAAGTTTATCAGCAACTACTTTGCCCTAGAGTACGAAAAGGAAAGGGCTACTGCCGACTTAAATAGCAATGGGAACAGCATTCTGGCAGATCAAAAGACCCGCTTAGCTGGAATTAATAATCAGCTTGAATATGTTCCGGCCCTAAAAAACGGGAATATTATGCAATTTAGCTGGAACCTCAATTATGGCGAGAAGCCCCAGACGCTGCAGCTAGCACCTGGAATTTTTCCAAATATACTTAATGAGGATAAAGCATATCTCGCGACAAACCAACACTTAAATGTGCCCAACCTTTTCACACGTATAAGTACAGGCTATCGATTCCCTAAAGGAAAAATAAATCAGTACTATCAAGCCGGCATAAGTCTTGAAGACCAAAATATGCAAAGTCATATCCGTCTAGATCAGCTTACAGGCAGCTTTTTACCGACACTTGATTCAACCGTTAATGACCTGCACTGGCTAAGGACAGTATATAGCCTGTCTGCAGCGTATAGTTGGAAAAAACAAAAGTTTGAGACAGAACTATCCTTGCCCTTAACCTTTCAAAACACGCGTTATAAGGATCCGAACTATCAGCTGGACGAAGCCCAACAACGCCTCCTCTTTGGACCTTCTTTTAAGTTAAAATACCCAGTAGCCCAGCAAGATGACCTAGACTTTGCCTACAATTTCTCCAATGATTTTGGCAATATTCAAGACATTTATAGAGGCCTTGTTATTCGTAGCTATCGTAGCCTTTCCAAGAATAGTATTAATATAAATGAAAGTGCTGCGCATAATCTTGCCTTTAATTATCGCTTCAACCGGACGTTAAAATTACTCTTTGCCAACCTTGGCGCAAGCTATAGCCAAACTACGCGCAATGCTATGATAGGACAAGAAATCAGTAATGAAGTGAGCCAAAGCGTACTCTTGCCCCTAAAGAATAAGATTAATAAGCTCAGTATCAACGCGGGTATTGACAAATATGTTTTTGCTCTCTCCAGCAGCATTAAGCTGAAGGCACAGTGGTCGTACACAGATTACAATCAATTATTTAATGGGGAATTACTTCCCTTTCAGAATAGCAGCTTTTCGTTACAACCGGAAACAGAGTTTAAGATTTGGAAGAACCTCAAGTTCTCCTATAATGGGGTGGCTTCCTGGACTACGGCAAAGCAAAAGGACAATGCAGGCTTAACGAATCGCATCTTTTCCCTATCCCAGAATATTGGAATCCCATTCTATGCGTTTAAAAACACCTACATTAGAATTAGTGGAAGACAACTATACAACCAACAGCCCGGACAAGCCACCATAAACTATGTCTTTATCGATGCTTTTGCGCGCTATCGGCACAGCAAATGGAAAACAGACTTTGAACTTAATATGAGCAACTTAGCGAATTTAAAAAACTTTAATACCTACAGCATTGCTGCCAATCAACAAAGTCAAAACAACTATGAACTCCGGGGACGAATGATTGTATTAAAGACAATCTTCAGTCTGTAGGTCTACTATTATGATAACGTTTTCGTAGTTTCCAGAAAGCTATACCCCTGTAAAGCAGTATATTTAAGCCTGCCTTAGCTTAAATATACGCTTATGAAGGACCATGTTTTTAATCGCCGCCATAGTATTAGCCCCAAGGAGACTAAGCTAATGGACACCGAGCAGCTCCGCGAGAATTTCTTAATCGCTCAACTTTTTGAGCCAGACAAGCTGCTGTTCACCTACTCCCATTATGATCGCTTTATGGTAGGGGGGCTGATGCCCTTAAGCAAAAAGATTAAGCTTGAACCCATTCCAGAATTGTTGAAATCATCCAGCTTCCTAGATCGACGGGAGCTTGGCATAATTAATATTGGAGGAGACGGCTTGCTAGAGGTGGAGGACAAGAGCTATAGGCTAGGCTATAAAGATGCACTCTATATTGGAAAAGGAGCGCAGGAAGTCTACTTTAGAAGCATAGATCCTCAGCAGCCCGCCAAGTTTTACTTAAATTCCACAGCAGCTCAGCACAGCTACCCCACCAAACAGATCCATAAGGCTGATGCGAAAACCATTACAATAGGCAACGAAAATTCTGCCAATCGTAGGGTAATCCATCAATTGCTATTTCGGGAGTTGCTAGACACCTGTCAACTGCAAATGGGCCTGACTGAGCTTATATCCGGCTCGGTATGGAACACCATGCCGGCCCATACACATGAACGCCGCATGGAGGTTTATTTCTACTTTGAGCTGCCACAGGACCAAGCAATAAGTCATTTTATGGGGGAGCCAAGTGAGACGCGACATCTCTGGGTACACAATGAGCAGGCAATAATTTCTCCGCCCTGGTCCATACATGCAGGGGTTGGCACAAATAATTACAGTTTTATTTGGGGCATGGCTGGAGAAAATTTAGATTACGCAGACATGGACCTTTGCGCCATTACAGACTTAAAATAAAAGCCATGCTAAAATTATACGCGCTCTTGATTTCATTCAGCATTTCCTACAGCCTTTTAGCCCAAAGTCCCAAGCGGATTAGCATTCGCAATACGACAGACTTACATCGACAGGAGCTGCTCAGCATTCCCTACCAAGAATTTCAAAAACAGTTCGGCTTAGCGGACAGCATATTTACAGTTGTACATTATAAAAATAGGCAGCCCCTAAACTACCAGCTGGAAACCTGCGGAGAGAAGGTCCCGCAAAATATCCTTATTGCACTTGATATTCGAGCCCATGAGACTATAGAACTTGTCGTAGAAAGGCAAAAGCCCTCTCTGCAAGCTCCTAAAGCTTTTGCCCGCTATGTCCCAGAGCGCAAGGATGACTTTGCCTGGGAAAATGACCTAGTCGCCTATCGTGCATATGGCAAGGCCTTGGAAGGAACCAATGAAGATGCGCAGGGTTTTGACTTCTGGGCAAAAAGAACCTCTAGGCTTATAATTAATGAATGGTATAAAAACAATAATTATCATACGGATCAGGGTTCAGGCTTGGATTACTACAGTGTAGGACAAAGCTTAGGCGTAGGCGATATAGCCCTTTACTATGCAGACCAGATCCAGTATACAAAACATTATAGAAGCTATGAAATAGTGGATAATGGACCTTTGAGAACTACCTTTAAGCTGTTTTTTGCACCAGAACTTGTGGCAGGCAGGACCGTTTCTCTTGTAAAGACGATCTCCTTGGATGCAGGGAGTCAGCTAAATAAGATTTCCGTAACAATAAGCAGCAGCGACAGGTCAAATATCCCTATTGTATTGGGGATTGCTAGGCGCAATGAAGAAGAGCCTGCCTATAACTGGGATGAGCAGTCAGCTGTATTTTCCTACTGGGAGCCGGCATATAAAGACAATAGAACGGGGACAGGACTAATAATGCCAAGAAAGCCTGCTGCATTTATTCTAGACAAAAATCAATTTCTCTTTAAAATGGAGGTCTTAAGCTCCGAAACCCTTAGCTATTATAGCGGTGCGGCCTTTAATAAGGCGGGTAAAATACAAGACGCTGCTAGCTGGAGGAACTACCTGCGGCAAAGGAAGGAGCAATTAAATAATCCCTTACGAATTGAATATCTCAACTAATGGCTATCCTAAAAACCTTTGATCTTAGCGGGAAGACCGCTTTAGTAACGGGCTGTTCACGGGGTATTGGAAAAGCAATTGCCGAAGCACTAGCCGAGGCCGGAGCAGATATTATCGCTGTGTCAGCTACTTTAGCAGACAAAAATTCACGCGTAGAACAAGCAGTGCTTGCGCAGGGTAGAAAATTCTATGCCTATGCTTGCGACTTCTCCAAGAGAGAAGCCCTCTACAGCTTTATTAGTCAAGTAAAAGCAAATCACCCCCTTATAGACATCTTATTCAATAATGCTGGGCATATAATTCGCTGTCCTGCCGCAAACCATACGGATGCCTATTGGGACCAAGTAATTGAAGTAAATCAAAATGCAGCCTTTATCCTAACGCGAGAAATTGGCAAGCAAATGCTTTCACGTGGAACAGGCAAGATTGTCTTTATCGCTTCCTTGCTAAGCTTTCAGGGCGGGATCAATGTACCTAGTTACACAGCCTCTAAAGGAGCTATTGCCGCTTTAACCAAGGCTTTTGCCAATGAATGGGCAAGCCAAGGCATAAATGTAAATGCAATTGCACCCGGCTATATTGCAACAGACAATACATTGGCCTTGCGCGAAGACCCTAGCCGCAGCCAGACCATCCTTGCCCGCATACCCGCTGCTCGTTGGGGAATGCCTGAAGACCTGAAGGGACCTGCCGTATTCTTAGCCTCTGCCGCTTCGGATTATATGCACGGAAGCATCCTTACAGTAGATGGGGGGTGGATGGCTGGCTAGCAGCCCTAGGCGGGTAATGCGCATAGGCAGCTGAAGCTTGTGGCAAGCCAAGTCCTTCAGCATTTAAGCCAAGCAAATAATCCGTTTGCTCATAAATAAACTCCCTTAGCCGTTTATAGCTCCCTTAAGAATATCTATAAATTTACCCACAATTTATAATTATTCTAAATAAGTGAAAGATGAACAAGATATACACGCTGGCTAGGCGTTTTAAAATAGCAACCTCAATACTCTTAGTAGGCTTAATCCATATTTCAACCGCTACCTTTGCACAGGTCAATAGGATGCTGGTAAAAGGCACTGTAATAACGATGGATGAAAGGCCGCTATCCTATGCAAGCATCCAATTAAAAGACAGTCATTTTGGAACTGTTGTCAAACAAGATGGCCAATTCCGCCTAGAGGTACCTGCTGGACAATACATCTTGCAGGTTAAATACGCGGGCTTTATAGCCTACGAAAAGGAGATTAACCTAATTGAAAATCAAGCCTATGATCTGGGCCGCATTACGGTCTCTGTCAACTCACATGTGCTGCGGGAGATAATAGTAGCCGACATTGAGCGCAATAAGTATGCAAAGAAGCAGACAGATGGCATAGCTAGGATGCCGCTAGCAAACTTACAGAACCCGCAGGCTTATACGGTAGTAAGCAAGGAATTAATGCAAGAGTTGGGCGCTATAGACTATAACACCGCCATGTCTCAAACCCCTGGAGTCCTGATTTCAAATGGTGTAAATGACAATGGAAACGGCGTCTTACTGCGGGGCTTTTCATCCTATAGCAGCATGCGCAATGGCTTGCCAAGTGATTCCCGCTCACAATCAGAACTCTTTAATCTGGAGCGCGTCGAAGTAATTAAAGGCCCTTCGGCAACACTCTTTGGGGCCCAAGCAACTTCCTATGGCGGCGTGGTAAACAATGTTACGAAGAAGCCTTTTGAATCCTTTAGGGGGGAGGTGGCTTATAGCACCGGCTCTTGGGGTCTCAACAGGCTTACTGCGGACATCAATACGCCCTTAAATGCGGAACGAACGGCATTGTTACGGGTCAACGCAATGGGCAGCACCGAAAATAGTTTTCAAGATGCGGGTGGACAACGTGCATTTGGAATTGCGGCAAGCCTCTTGTTTAAACCAAATGACAGAACCAGCGTCAGGCTTGATGCCGATTTTTACCAACCCGAGAAAACCCTAGTCGCCTTTGTAAGAAATACCCAGCAGCTAAGCTATGGCAGCATGGACAAAGTCCCACTACCATTCCGACGCTCCTTGCTTACAGACGACATTCGTACAAAGCGTAATACCACAAATGTCGCTGCTGAATTGGAATATAAAATAGCGGAAGACTGGTTGTCACGGACAAGCTATCAGCAAAGCGTTACGGCCGATGTAGGCTCTATCTTTTTTGTGCCTAGATACCTGGATGATGAACACATTGTGCGCCAGTATAGGATATTTGATGACTTTACGATTAACCACAACAGCCTGCAACAAAATATTTTAGGCAATTACAAGGTCGGAAGCCTTAAAAACAGCCTTGTAGCAGGAGTAGATCTGGCTTTCTATAAGGATGCCAACCTAAGTATGCACCCCTACTTTCTGGCCTATGATACTGTAGGTATTAGGGATAAAGTCTGGTCGCCCATAACTAGGGCGGCAATCCAAAAGTCTAGAGATTTAAATAGCCCAGGAAATAATCGATCCTCCGCTGGGTATACGAATCTAAGCGCTTATGCATCCCAAGTTACAAATCTAGCAGACCGCTTATTTCTAATGTTAAGCCTTCGGGTAGACCGCTACACGGAAGGGAAGAGCATGAGCTATATTCCTGCGACAGCAGAGGTAATAAAGGGCAAGCTTATAGAAAAGCCCGCTAGCTTTACCGAGGAGGATGGCTACGGTCAGACATTTTTATCTCCAAAAGTCGGATTGG
This sequence comes from Sphingobacterium sp., assembly GCA_030146225.1. Classification (GTDB taxonomy): domain Bacteria; phylum Bacteroidota; class Bacteroidia; order Sphingobacteriales; family Sphingobacteriaceae; genus Sphingobacterium. The sequence continues at coordinate 12,213 of JASLCA010000212.1, forward strand.
TCTATCAACCACTTAAAAAACAAGTTTCCATCTTCGCAAACTACATGAATAGCTTTACCAATAAAGCTTCCAGTTTAGGGCTAAAGGATGATAAAGATCTTACCTTACAGCCCATACTGATGAGATGGAAGCCAGAAGAGGCTAATCAATTTGAGGTTGGCCTGAAGCTGGAACTCTTAGCCGGAAAAATAAGCAGCAGCCTTAGCTATTACGCGATTCAAGTTAAAAATATGCTGCGTGCGGTTGTAGACAACACTGTTTTTGTACAGGATGGCAAGCAGCGTAGCGCAGGCGCGGACTTTGAGCTAATAGCCAATCCCCTTTCGGGCTGGAATCTTATGCTGGGCTATGGCTATAATAACAATAAATACCTAAAGCACAACGAGCGCTATCAAGGCCGACGTATGAATTGGAGCCCCAAGAATATTGCAAATGCCTGGACCTCTTACAAGCTATTAAGTGGTGCTGCTAAAGGCTTCGGACTTGGTGCGGGGCTAAACTATATGGACAAGTCCTACTTCGATCTGGAAGAGAAGTTTCATGTCCCGGCTTTCACAACAGTTAGTGCTACTACCTTTTATGATCAAGCGAAATACAGGCTAGGCTTAAAGTTCAACAATTTAAGCAGCAAAAAATACTGGGATCGTTTTGGGAAGCCCCAAAAACCATTCGAATTGCTAGCCAACTTGTCCTTTAAGTTTTAAAAAAGGCTTTATACAGCATTTATGAGGACAAAAAATACAGTAGTAAATAAAAAAAAGAGGCCGGGATGGTTTCAGAAGACGATAGCTTGGATACACTTATGGCCTAGTCTTGTCGCAGCTGTAATCTTGATATTTGTCTGTTTGACAGGTACCATTCTGGTGTACAGTGATGAGGTTATGGATTGGACAACAGGTGATGCCCGGTATATTAAAGAGGTTAATGGCAAGCAATTAAGCAGCACACAACTGTTGGAAATTATTAAAAAAGAATTTCCCAAGCGAAGGAGCAGTTATGTTGTATACTACAATAATCCGCATTTGGCTGTACGTTTTAATACCTACCAAGAAGGCTTAGGCTTGAGGATGGTATATATCAATCAGTATACAGGGGAGATTCTTAAGGATAACCCCTGTATCTACTTTTTCTACATTACAGCACACCTTCACGACTCCTTACTCTTAGGCAAGCCAGGGGCTTGGATCGTAGATATCGCAACGCTTATTTTCCTTGTAGAACTTATTACGGGCTTAATCCTATGGTGGCCAAAGCGCTGGACAAAGACTACCCGAGAGGCTAGCTTCAAGATAAAATGGAAGGCCAGCTTCAAGCGTATCAACTATGACTTACACAATGTGTTGGGCTTTTATGCCCTAAGCATCTGCCTTGTGCTGACGGTTACGGGACTTATAATTGCTTTTCATCCCCTACAGGATATCACCATACGCAGCTTTGGGGGCGACCCTGAACATGATTGGATGTATACGCTAGCTCCGCATAAAGAGGATGCGAATAGCCTGAGTATAGATCAAGTCTTGCTCGACTTATTTCAGCAACATCCAGAAAAAAAAGAAGCAAAAGTTTGGCTATATAATTTGGACGAAACGGGCTATTATATGGTTAGTCTCGGTCGATCCATTGGTTTAAAAAGTGTGGAAGCCCATTTACCGATTGCTGTGAATCGCTATTCAGGTCAAGAGATCCGCCTAACATACCCTCAAAAGATGCATATTATTGTAGAAAACAGCTATTGGAATCTACATATGGGGAAGTGGATGGGCCCTTTAGGCAAGTTCTTTACTTTTACTGGAGGTCTAATTGCTACCAGTCTCCCCATCACTGGCTTTATTATCTGGTGGGGGAGGCGTAAAAAAAAGAAAAAAAGCAGTCAGTCTTCGCCTTAACCTGCGCTACAGGCTTCGCCGAAAGG
>JASLCA010000099.1 GCA_030146225.1 Sphingobacterium sp.
ATTGATTTAAAGCATTACTTAACGCATACTTTGATAGTATTATCCACTTGCTTGGCAAAAGAAATATCGCCGGTACGTTGAAGAATATCCAAAACCTGCCAAATATCTTTTCGGAATAAAATCCGGCCTTTCAGTCGAACATCATTAGCGCTAGCGCGATCGACAATAAGTCTTACAGCATACCATTTAGAAAGTAAACTGACCGCCTGATCCACATCCATATCATCAAATACGAGATAATTATCCTGCCAGCTAAGGACTTGGTTCGTATCGACAAACTTACTGCTAAGCCCCCCTTTTCTAACATCCACAATAGCTTGTTGACCAGGCTTAATCAAAATAGTGTTATACTTTGTGCTTACTTTTACACTTCCTTCCAGCAAAGTAGTGCGTGTAAAGGAATCTTCTGCATATGCACTTACATTAAACTTTGTCCCTAAAACTTGGATTTCCTGACCTTTACTAATAACTTTAAAGGCGCGCTTAGCATTATCTTTAACAATGTCAAAGAAAGCTTCTCCTTCCAATTCTACAGTTCTATCTAGCTGACCGATAAATGTAGTAGGGTATTTTAAGCTACTCCCTACGCTCAAGTTGACGCGACTACCATCGGGCAGATCAACCATTAACTTTTGTCCATTGGGGGTACGTATAGTATGATATGTAGGGGCCGCGTCTGTATCTTGAACTTGCGGAAGAAGTTTTAGTGTTGCCAATTGGGAGGAATTAGTATCCAATTGGTAATCCTTTAAGTTTGTTAAGTTTTCTTTACTTAAATTAATAATCGTTCCATCCGCTAGCTCTAATGTCGGTAGAGCTGGATCGACTAGCTTTGTAGCTGACAACTCAAGCTGCTGATCATGCTTTACAAGTAAAGATTGATCCTTGTAGAAATTAGTATAAAGCCAAAATGTACTTAAAAAGAAAATGAGTATAGCTGCGGCATATTTAAGCATATGAAGCAAGGGAATTCGCCTTTTTACAGGTTTAGTCAAGGCAAAAATTTGCTGAGCTTGATTACTAGCGATGCGTGTGCCTATAGGGCTTTCCTGAAGATATTCATCCGCTAATGTTTGGTAGACTAACTTCTCTAAGTCCTCCATCTTTTTAGCGTCATTTAAGGCAGCAAACAATTCTTCTAGTTCCTGCTGGCTGGCTTGACCTTTTAGGTATTTATTGTAGATATTCTGATTGTCTTTCAATTTTATTGATTTTAGAGCTATTACGCACTTCTATCGAAAAACAACTACGCTAGATTAAGAATTTGTTAAAAATCTTTTAAAACAAAGTACAACAAGCACAAAACCAATCCATTAGATTTACCCTCAGCTATATGCTTTTTCAACAAACGGTGTGCTTTTGTCAAATGATTGTTTACAGTAGGCATGGATATCTTTAAACGATCCGCTATTTCCTTATGGCTACATCCATCAACTTTAGCTAAAATATAGACCGCTTTACATTTGGGAGGTAGGCAGTCTAAAAGTTTGTCGAGCTCGGCTTTGGTTTGCGCATCAGCTTCCTGCTCATCTGTATATTCGTAAACCTGAGTATAATTTCGGATAGCATGCTCTCGATATCTATTATCAATAGCGACTTTCCTAAAATGGTCCATAACCAGATTCTGGGCTATCCTAAAAAGATAAGACTTAAATGACTTTCCTTCCTCAATATGTTCCCTCTTATCCCAAATTTTAACAAAAAGCTCTTGTAATATTTCTCCGGTAAGTTCCTCAGATTTAATTATTTTAAAAATTGCCCCTGAAATCCTTGCACTATATCGATGGTACAATTCCTCAAATGCAGCATGGTTACCCAAATTCAAAAGTTTGAGCAATTCTGATTCTTCACTATGTTGGTGGTTCTTCAAGGCCTTGAGGTGGTAATAATTGCCAAAGATTACAATTATTGCTGAAAAATGAAAATTATCATTAAAAGTAGTTTGTGCAACTTAATTAAAGAAGCAGCAATACAAGCCTATTCTTTCCATCAGCGGACATAAAGATTTACAAATGATTATTTTAGTGAAGACAAGCGAGTAAGCGGACTTGGCTTTCAACGTCAATCCGTGCGCGAAGGTCACTTAATGTTAACAAAATAATTCACAGGATACGTATAATCATCTGTCGCTGCATGTGCTATATCAAAATCAGCGTAGACAAGCAGTTCGCTATCGGCTTCCAATGCCCTAAAGGCAGTGCCATAGCCAACAGGTATATGCAATACTTTCATATCTGAGGCTTGCAGGAGCATGCGTTCGACCGGTAGGTCTGGGCTGGCTTTTTCCCAATCGTCAATCTTCACAATATCTACCGTAAAAGAGCCTGACAAGACATAAAACCAGCGTTGCTCCGTACGATGTGCACGCCAGCCACGCACAAGCTCGGTATCTGCATTTTTAATAATGTAGAAACGTTTGACCAGCGTCATATCAAAGTCGTTAACAAAACGAATATGACCCCGCTGATCTTCGGCAATACCGCCTGTAATTTGAGATGGCTTCATGTACTTAA
>JASLCA010000214.1 GCA_030146225.1 Sphingobacterium sp.
ATAGGAGAATCTAAACTTGGCATAATTAATAGCCTTGGGCAAGTGGAGCTGCTCATTAAAGATATAGCTTAGCGATACCGATGGATAGAAGAAAGAGTTGTTGGGCTTATTTAAGCTGGAGGTAATATCATTTCTACCCGTAATATTTAGGTAAAGTAGATCCTTGTAGCTCATGGCCAGCTCACCAAATGCACCCATTAAACGGTATTTTTCGATTTCCGAATAAGGCGTTACGATTCGCGCATTTTGTAGACTAAACGAGGTTGGAATAGCAAGATCCCCACCTTCGGTTTCATTATTAAGAATAGAACGGTCATAGAGCTCATGCCCCAAACGCAAAGTGCCCGAAAAATCCTTGCCCAGCTGTTTTGTTGCACTCGCAACAAAGGTACTATTGATCGATCGGAAGCGCCTATTATAAAAGCCCACAAGGCCTAGTCCAGGCGCTGCATCTATCCCATTGTCCGACATGCTGTACTCGCCGGGAAGGCCTTGAAAACCAGGTGCGGTTGCCTTGCGCTCATCCCTATAGGTATCCAACCCTATTTTATAATTTAGATCCAACCAAGAGGTGGGCTTATAGGATGTTCCGAATCCACCAATAAAGCGAAGTACATTATCCGAAAAGCGATTGGTCAAGGCCTGCCCTATGGGATTGATATTATCACTGGTATAGGATTTTACGGTACCATTCTCATGGAATGCATCCCGAATATCATAGCGAGGCGACCAGTAGATCAATTGCTCCATAAAACGCCCGGCACGACCTCTAGACCCGCCTGAATTGTTGACATTCATATTGACCGAAAACTGCAACTTATCGCTTGTTTTAAAGCTGGTATTAATCCTGCCTTGCAGATTCTTAAAGTCAGTGCCCGGAAGAATTCCTTTCTGTTGGAGCTGTGACAAGGATGACATAAAGGTAAACTGCTCCGTACCTCCAGAGAAGTTCAATGAATTACGAAATTGATTCCCTGTATTAAATGCATCTTCCAGTATGGAATAGAGCTTATCTGGATGTGTAGGGTCTAGTTTTTTCGCCTCTTCTACTGTGGGTCCAAAGCTCGGCCAAAAGCTTTCCGGGTCATATACCCCAGCCCAGCCAATGCTATATTTATTTTGTAGTTCAGGAAGTTTATTCGGGTTTTCAAAGCCATAAGCCCCCTGATAATTAAGCTTAATCTTTCCCTCCTTGCCGGATTTAGTCGTGATTACTACCACTCCATTTGCGCCCCTAAGGCCATAGAGGGCTGTAGCCGCGCCGCCTTTAAGGATATTCATGGTCTCAATATCTTCCGGATTAATATCCACCGCACGATTACTCATCCCGCGCTGATCTGCTCGACTTCCACTTTCGGAAGTACCGTTGTCCATCAATACGCCATCTATAACAAACAAGGGTTGGTTATCCCGCTTGGGATCCACCGAGTTTATCCCTCGGATCTGAATGCTCGCCCCCTGACCAGGCGCTCCACCTGTAGTGGTGACCGAAACGCCTGCGATCTTGCCCTGCATGGCATTGACAAGATTGCTTTGTTTGTTTTCATTTAAACTACTAGCAGACAATTGAGCGGCAGAATAGCCCAAGGAGCGTTCTGACCTTTTGATGCCCATAGCCGTTACGACAACCTCTTCCAGTTGGGAATCTGCTGGCACCAGCATAATGTTAAAATTTGTCTCCGAACCAATAGGCACTTCCATAGGCAGATAGCCAACAGCAGATATAATCAATGTGCCCTTTTTATCGGTTTTCAAGGAAAATGTTCCATTTGAATTGCTGGAGTTTGCTTGCTGAGTCCCTTTCACACGAATGGTTGCACTTGAAATGGTCTCCCGCGTTTTCGCATCGACAATCTTACCGCTGATATCCCGATCCTGCGCATAGCCTACCTGATGGGATAAAACACTAGCAGCTATAAGACTAAAAAATAGCTTTCTTCTCATTTAATTAGGTTAAAAGTGTATACTGGTTAAGTAGGTCACAGGATTAAGATAGGGCTTTTATTTAAAATCTCAAGTAAAAATGCAAATGCTTTTGGAAATTAGCCTATAATTAAAAGCAAAAAGGGTGTTAAGCTTTATGCTTAACACCCTTGCTGGAATAGGAAGGTGCAGGACACAACCTAATATCTATAAGCATCTGGCTTATAAGGACCTTCCACCGCTACTCCAATATAAGCAGCCTGTTCAGCTGTTAAGACATCGAGCTCTACCCCGACATGAGCCAAGTGCAAGCGCGCCACCTTCTCATCCAAGTGTTTAGGCAGGGTATAAACTGCCTTATCATACTGATCGGTGTTTACCCATAATTCCAACTGGGCCAAGGTCTGGTTGGTAAAGGAATTGGACATCACAAAAGAAGGATGACCCGTAGCGCAGCCTAAGTTGACCAGACGCCCCTCTGCCAATAAGATAATATCCTTGCCATCTAGCGTATACTTATCCACCTGCGGCTTAATCTCTACCTTAGTTGCGCCATAATGCTTGTTCAACCACGCCACATCAATCTCATTGTCAAAGTGCCCAATATTACAGACCACCGTCTTATCTTTCATAACTTTAAAATGCTCTGCACGAATAATAGCCTTATTGCCCGTAGTGGTCACAACAATATTAGCTTCCTGCACTGCATCAGCCATCTTCTTGACTTCATAGCCTTCCATAGCAGCCTGCAAGGCACATATAGGGTCTATTTCAGTTACGATAACCCGCACCCCAGCAGAGCGTAAGGACTCTGCAGATCCCTTGCCCACATCTCCAAAGCCAGCCACTACCGCAACCTTGCCTGCTAGCATTAAATCTGTGGCTCTGCGTATCGCATCAACCAAGGATTCTCTACAGCCATATTTATTGTCAAATTTGGACTTGGTCACCGAGTCATTGACATTGATAGCTGGCAGGTGTAAGGTGCCATTTTTCATGCGCTCGTATAGCCGGTGAACCCCAGTAGTCGTCTCTTCAGAGAGTCCCTTAATGCCTGCAATCAAGGCTGGATACGCATCAAAAACCATATTGGTCAAGTCTCCCCCATCATCCAATATCATATTTAAAGGTTGTCGATCTTCTCCAAAGAACAAGGTTTGCCCAATACACCAATTGAACTCTTCTTCGTTCAGGCCCTTCCAAGCATAAACCGAAATCCCCGCCGCAGCAATAGCCGCCGCCGCATGGTCCTGCGTAGAAAAGATATTACAAGAAGACCAAGACACCTCAGCCCCAAGCTCCACAAGGGTTTCTATTAATACTGCCGTCTGGATCGTCATATGCAAACAGCCTGCAATACGTGCCCCTTTTAATGGTTTGGCTGCGCCAAATTCTTTACGAAGACTCATTAAACCAGGCATTTCCGCTTCGGCGAGCTCAATTTCTTTTCTTCCCCATTCAGCCAAAGTGATATCTTTAACTTTGTATGGGACATAGCTTGTTTCTACTGCTGACATATTTTGTGTTTTTTATAATGGTAAACAAAAATACTTGTTAAACAGCTTATTTCAAAGCGTCTATACAGCCTTTAGCATTAAATCTGACATTCAGTTGAGAGTATGCTCTTGACGACCTAGTAGAATAAAAGTATATTTGTATAGAATGTATGGGTAATCTAATTATTCAGCATTCTTGATGTTAGTATTTACGCTTATAATTAAAGAGAAATGTACCCAGAATATTTAGTAGCACCTATGCGTCAAGAGCTTACTGATGCAGGATTTCAGGAATTAAAGTCAACAGCTGATGTTGATGCAGCCATCCCTTCAGAAGGCACAGTGTTTGTTGTGGTTAACTCTGTATGTGGATGTGCGGCGGCAAATGCGCGTCCAGCAGCTAAATTTGCAGTAGAAAACGGTAAAAAACCAGGTAAACTTGTGACTGTATTTGCAGGCATGGAAAAAGATGCCGTTGATAAAGCACGTGATTACATGTTGCCATACCCACCTTCATCCCCAGCAATGGCTTTGTTTAAAGATGGAAAATTGGTACACATGATCGAAAGACATATGATTGAGGGACGTCCTGCACAAATGATTGCAGACAACCTTATCGCAGCATTTGATGAGTATTGTTAATCAATTTATTTTGATTTTTGAATCTAAAGGCTCTCCTATTGTTTTAGGAGAGCCTTTTTCGTATATTCAACCTGAATAAAGCGGTGCTAGGTAAGCGCCCATAGCTTTATTTATAAGAAATAATATTTTTGCCTATTCCAGAAATTCTAGCCAACTTTAAGCTTAAATCCATATGCACATGAAACTAACCAGACTGCTCGCTTTTTTTAGCGCCTGCTTCCTCCTATTCAGCTGTACAACCAATAAAGAAGTGGATCTTATCGTTTTCAATGCCAAGATTTACACGGTTGATTCCGTCTTTTCCAATGCGGAGGCAGTAGCTGTTAAGAATGGTATTTTTATTGACATTGGTACAAGCACAGATATCCAAGCTAAATATAGCGCCAAGGAGACTATAGACGCGAAAGGTAAAGCGCTTTACCCAGGCCTTTATGATGCACATGCACACTTTTTTATGCTGGCTGACCTGCTGGAGCAGGTTGATCTTAATGGCTGTAAATCCATTAATGAAGTTGTGGCACGCCTGCAAGACTACCAAAAAGAATTTCCAGATAAAAAATGGATTGTTGGGGGCGGCTGGGACCAAAACCTATGGCCTGACAAGGCTTTCCCAACAAAGGATAGCCTCGATAAATACTTCCCCGAAACGCCTGTCTACCTCTCCCGCGTAGACTATCATGCTGCTGTAGCCAATACCGCAGCCTTAAAGTTTGCTAAGCTTGACAGCCTGACTGTGGTAGAAGGGGGGCTTATTATGATGGATAGCTTAAACAATCCAAATGGACTACTAATCGACAATGCAATGGCCCTTGTGGCAAAGTACATTCCGATTAGCAAAGAAGAAGCCTTATTAAAAAGCCTTCAACGTGCGCAGGACTCCTTATTTTCAGTTGGATTAACATCCATAGTAGACGCAGGCCTATCTACGGATCAACTCGAAGATTTAAAGAAGTTCTATCAGAAAAACGCTTTAAAGATTCGTGATTACGCCATGATAGCAGGCAACCCACATAGTATTGAGCAATATATAAAGGACGGCTTTGTAGATACGGAGCGCCTCTCTATTCGCTCCGTTAAACTAATGGCTGATGGGGCCTTGGGCTCTCGGGGCGCGTGCTTATTAGACCATTATCACGATGCTCCTTCAAGGGGCTTCTTATTACATAGTCCTGAGGAGTTTGATCGGGTTATTAAAAAACTAGCCAACAGCGACTTTCAGGTAAATACGCATGCTATTGGGGATTCGGCAAACCGATTGATTCTGGATACCTATGGAAAATACTTAAAAGACAACAAGAAGCGGAGATGGCGCATTGAGCATGCACAGATTATTGATTCTGCTGACTTTGACAAATTTGCCAAATACGATATTATTCCTTCCGTACAGCCTACCCACGCTACATCTGACATGTATTGGGCAGAAGAGCGCTTAGGAGCGGAGCGGATGAAGGGCGCCTATGCCTACAAGACGCTACTCGCACAGTATGGCATGCTTGCCTTGGGAAGTGACTTCCCGGTAGAGCACTTCAATCCCTTGTATGGATTTCATGCCGTGGTAGCAAGGGTTGACAATGCAGGCTACCCACAGGGCGGATTCCGTATGGAAGAGGCCATTAGTAGGGCGGATGCACTGCGAGGCATGACTATCTGGGCTGCCTACTCCTGCTTTCAGGAAAAGAAGCGGGGGAGTATAGAGCGCGGCAAGGATGCTGACTTTGTGATTCTTGACGAGGATATTATGACAGCTCCCAATGAGCGATTAAGGCATATTAAAACATTAAGAACTGTGATAGCAGGGGAAACTGTCTTCTTAAGATAGTCTCCCAGCTGTAGGCCATTAAAAAAGCCATTATCCGCTATCGGATAATGGCTTTTTTAAGTATATATATGCGACTTACTGCATGTCAAATAAATGCTTCTCTGCATGATACGAGGAACGAACTAAAGGCCCAGATTCCACATATTTAAAGCCCATCTCTAGTCCGATCTGTTTGTATTTCTCAAACTGCGCAGGGGTTACCCACTCAATAACTGGGTGATGTGCTTTTGAAGGCTGTAAGTACTGACCAATAGTCAAGATATCAACCCCTACATTGTACAAGTCTTGCATCGCCTCTATCACATCCGCTTCTGTCTCTCCAAAGCCTAGCATAATGCCAGATTTTGTACGTAGACCAGCTTCTGAGATACGTCTTAAACACTCCAACGAGCGATCGTATTTAGCTTGAATACGCACCTCACGTGTTAAACGACGTACAGTCTCTAAGTTGTGTGACACAACCTCTGGACGTACTGCAATAATACGTTCTAGGTTTTCCCATTGACCTTTAAAGTCTGGGATAAGCGTCTCCAAGGTAGTCTCTGGACTCTCCCGACGAATAGCATTAATGGTTTCAGCCCAAATAATAGAACCGCCATCCTTTAAGTCATCCCGGTCAACCGAGGTAATTACACAGTGCTTAACCTGCATTAACTTCACAGATTCGGCTACCCGATTGGGTTCATCTAACTCTACTGCCAAAGGTCTTCCTGTAGCTACCGCACAAAAAGAACAAGAACGCGTACAGATATTTCCCAAAATCATAAACGTTGCCGTTCCAGCTCCCCAACACTCACCCATATTAGGGCAATTACCACTCTCACATATCGTATGCAACTTATGTTCATCCACAAGGCTTCGCACATGACGATATTCTTTACCTACAGGCAACTTCACACGCAACCAATCTGGCTTACGTTGAGTTGGGGTTACCGGAATTACTGGAAGTTCAATCATGGCACAAAGTTAATGAATATTTGCATAGCCCCTATCAATTAATTTGTTAATCCTATCTCATAAAAGCTGGATATTTACCCTAACAGTTAATTTCAAGCTGCTAAGGAATTTAATTTAAGGGATTGACTAGCATCCCTCCTTTGTTGGTTTAACAAATCAACGTAAAGAGAAGAGTGACTAACGCGAAATTTATCCCATACCCCTACTTTAGCGGTCTGTACTTTATTTTTCAGCAAAGGTCCTATTGAATATTTAAATAATTCAAGGACTAGGCATTGGATACGCCTTAAACAGGCGTATTCTAAAATTAACATACGGCTGTCAAAACTCACTTAATCTAGCTTTTTCAAACAAATACAAGACATATGATGTTAAAATAAATGATGATATTTGCCTCGTAATCTATTCAAAATTATATGCGCTTTTTATTTATCTTATTTTCCTTTTTGAGCCTTCCATATTTTGGGTTTAGCCAATATGAAGAGCTTGCCCTAATCCCCAAGCCCAACAAGATTAACCTTGGAGAAGGAAAGTATAGCATACCTAGTAATAGTCCTTTTTATGTAGCTGAGAATTTTGCGTCTATAGCTTCGCTTCTCTCAAGCTATCCTGGCCTTAAAACAATGCCGCTTGAGCTTGTTAAAAAAGTAAGTAAAAAGCACAATCAAGGCATACGCTTCTTACAGGCGGAAGAAATCGATAAAATCGCCCCTAAAGCCTACAAGCTTATTATTGATCATAATGGAATATTACTTAAAGCACATAGCAAAGAAGCGATGCTTTCAGGTCTGTATAGCCTTATCCAATTAGGGATGTTGCAGGAGAACCCGCTGATCTTGCCGGTTCTAACTATTGAGGATAGCCCAAGATTTGACTACAGAGGCTTACACTTGGATGTATCAAGACATTTTATGCCGCTAGCCTTTATAAAGAAGTATATCGATGTAATGGCCTTGTACAAGTTTAATTATTTTCATTGGCACCTGACCGATGGCGCGGGTTGGCGTTTAGAGATTAAGCAATATCCTGAATTAACCCAAAAGGCAGCCTGGCGCACACACAGCCTTTGGAAGGACTGGTGGAACAATGGCAGGCAATACCTTCAACAGGGGGATGCCAATGCGTATGGGGGCTTCTATACGCAACTAGAGGTTAAGGAGCTTGTTGCCTATGCCGCCAACAAGGGGATCACTATTATCCCAGAGATTGAGATGCCTGGACATTCCGAGGAAGTTCTTGCTGTTTACCCGCAGCTCTCCTGCACAGGAAAGCCCCATACACAAGGGGAGTTTTGCATAGGCAATCCAGAGACATTTGTATTTCTCAAGAATGTTTTGGATGAGGTGATGGAATTATTCCCGTCTAATTATATCCATATTGGAGGCGATGAGGCCGATAAGAAACATTGGGAATCTTGTTCAAAATGTCAAGCACTCAAATCCAAAGCACAATTAAAGGATGCGCACGAATTGCAAAGCTACGCCATCAGACAAATCGATGAATACCTGCAATCAAAAGGCAGAAAACTTATAGGTTGGGATGAAATCCTAGAAGGTGGGCTTACCAAGGGGGCCACTGTGATGAGCTGGCGAGGTGAAGAAGCAGGCATTAAGGCCGCCAATGCTGGTCATGATGTTATTATGACGCCAGGTGCCTACCTCTATTTTGATGCCTATCAGTCTGATCCCCGCACACAACCCGAAACCATTGGTGGATATACCCCATTGGACAAAGTCTATGCCTACAATCCAATTCCAAATGGGATAGAAAAGGGTAAAGAAAAACATATACTTGGGGCGCAGGCTAACCTATGGACTGAATATATGAATACCTATCAACAGGTTGAGTATATGGCTTTCCCCAGGGCTTTAGCTTTGGCGGAGGTAAATTGGACCAATCAATCCGAGCGTAGCTGGGAAGACTTTAAGGGACGCCTTCAAAAGCATTATAAGCTCTTACAACAGTTGGATATAAACTACTACAGACCATCCTATCAGGTAAAGTCTGAGGTAAACTTTCATCCCCACCGCATGAGTAATAGCATTACCTTGTCTAGCGAACAGTTAAAACCAGTTATCTATTACAGCATTGATGGAACGGTGCCTACGCACAAATCAACCTTGTATAGCAAGCCTATTGAGCTGACCGGCTCCAATACGGTATATGCTGCTGCCTTTATTGATTCCTTTCGTGTAAGTAGTATAGAAGAGATCAAGCTGGATATGCATGAGGCCATTGGCAAGAAGGTATTCTACAATAACCCTTGGGAAGTTTATGCTGCCCAAAAGGAATCCACCTTAACCAATGGGATTAAAGGAGGCTTGAGTTATCAAGATCAGCAGTGGCAGGGCTTTGTTAAGCCTATAGATCTCTATGTGGACTTTGAGCGTAGAGAAGAGATTAAGTCGGTAGCGATGCGCTTTATGCAGCAGCCTGGCCCAGGGATTTTCTTTCCGGGATCCTTTAAGGTTTTGCTCTCTGACAATGGCAAAAATTATAGAGAGGTAGGTCATCTTATTAATTATGAAGATACGCAAGACCCTAAATTAAAGTTTAAGACATTTGAAATTAAACTTGACAAACCCATGATGGCACGGTATGTTAAAATCATAGCAAGCAATCCAATGCAGGGCTACTTATTCACGGATGAAATTATTATCTATTAAGATATTTAGAAAGTAACGGGGCTTTAAGTCACAATATACAGGCTTACAGCAGGCATGCCTTTAAAAAAAATCAGAAACAGTCATTTCTCAGCTCCAGGGCAATGACTGTTTTTGTGAATAGCTCCTGCATCCTAATGCCAGCTATAGGCTATACGCAAGCAAGGATTCACAGCACCGCATGGATAAGCTATTTGTTACCGCAAAATCAAAGCAAACTGCCTTTCAAATCGTTAGGCGAGTGATTGAAATTTATTTATAGTTTTTAAATAAAAAAAACGTAACTTTGCACTCCGACAAAGCAGTCGGAATTTCCCCTCTATAATAAAGGCACTTTCCTAGCTTTGGCGCATCAACATATTGATAGTTAATTTTTTGAAAAAGAAAAATAATGCCTAGAAACACCTCCATTAATTCAGTTTTAATCATTGGTTCGGGACCTATTGTTATTGGTCAGGCCTGTGAATTCGATTACTCAGGATCTCAAGCTGCACTTTCTTTAAAAGAAGAAGGTATTCAAGTATCCATTATCAATTCGAATCCTGCAACGATTATGACCGATAAGGTTATTGCAGACCACATTTATTTGTTGCCGCTAACATGTGAAAGCATTGAGCAAATCTTAAAGGAACAACAAATTGATGCCGTTCTTCCAACAATGGGTGGACAGACCGCTTTAAACTTATGTATCGAAGCTTCTGAGCTTGGTCTTTGGGAAAAGTACAATGTGCAAGTTATTGGTGTTGATGTAGCGGCCATTGAGAAAACTGAAAACCGCGAAGAATTCCGTCAATTAATGATTGACATCGGGATTGGAGTTGCCAACTCAAGAATCGCCAACTCCTTCTTAGAAGGTAAGGAAGCAGCTCAAGAAATCGGTTACCCACTAGTAATTCGTCCTTCCTATACCCTTGCTGGTACTGGGGGTGGCTTTGTTCACAAGAAGGAAGACTTTGATGCTGCCTTGAATAGAGGTTTACATGCATCGCCTACCCATGAGGTATTGGTTGAACAAGCGGTTTTGGGTTGGAAAGAATTCGAATTGGAGTTACTGCGTGACACCAATGATAATGTTATTATTATCTGTACGATTGAAAACTTTGATCCTATGGGTATTCATACTGGTGACTCCATCACAGTGGCTCCTGGTATGACCTTATCTGATAAATGCTACCAAGACATGCGTAATCAGGCTATCCTGATGATGCGTTCCATTGGTACTTTCGCAGGTGGCTGTAATGTACAGTTCTCGGTAAATCCTGAGAATGAAGAGATCATTGCGATTGAGATCAACCCACGTGTTTCTCGCTCTTCGGCTTTAGCCTCTAAAGCTACTGGCTATCCAATTGCTAAAATAGCTTCTAAATTAGCTATTGGTTATAACTTGGATGAGCTTCAAAATCAAATTACACAGACTACTTCTGCTTACTTCGAACCTACCTTGGATTATGTGATCGTTAAGATCCCACGTTTCAACTTCGATAAGTTTAAAGGAGCAAATAAAGAATTAGGCTTACAGATGAAGGCTGTAGGTGAAGTGATGGCCATTGGCCGTACCTTTATCGAGGCTTTGCAAAAGGCATGTCAATCCTTAGAAACCAACCGTTGGGGTCTAGGTGCTGATGGTCGTCAATTGCGTAACCTAGATGAAATTATGCACAGCTTGGAATTTCCAAGTGGAGATCGTCTATTCCATATTAAGGATGCCTTTGAACTGGGTGTTCCTTTGGAGTCCATCCGCAAGGTGACCCATATCGACAAATGGTTCTTGGTACAAATTCAAGAATTGGTACTTTTAGAAACTGAATTACGTAGATACCAGTTAAACAATATCCCACGTGATTTCTTTATGACTTTAAAGCAAAAAGGTTATTCAGATGCACAGATCTCTTGGTTATTGGGTGTAGGTGTTACTGAAGATGAGGTTTACAACCGTCGTAAAGAACTAGGTATTCACCGTGTTTACAAGATGGTAGATACCTGTGCTGCGGAATTCCCTGCACATACCCCTTACTACTACTCTACCTTTGAAGACGAGAATGAATCGGTAGCTTCGGACAAAAAGAAAATTGTTGTCTTAGGCTCAGGCCCTAACCGCATTGGTCAAGGTATTGAGTTTGATTACTCTTGTGTACATGGCTTGCTTGCTGCTAAGGAATGTGGCTATGAAGCCATTATGATTAACTGTAATCCTGAGACTGTTTCTACGGATTTCAATATGGCGGACAAGCTGTACTTTGAACCAGTTTTCTGGGAGCATGTACGGGAAATTATTGAACTGGAAAAACCAGAAGGTGTTATCGTACAGCTAGGAGGTCAGACGGCATTAAAGATGGCTGAGCAACTAGAATCCCTAGGTGTAAAAATCATTGGTACTTCTTTTGGAAATATGGACCTTGCAGAAGACCGCGGTCGTTTCTCAGACTTATTAAAAGAATTAGATATTCCATATCCTAAATATGGCGTTGCTACATCTGCTGAAGAAGCATTGAAGGTGGCTAAAGAAGTAGGATATCCGGTATTAGTACGCCCTTCTTATGTATTGGGTGGACAAGGCATGAGCATTGTGATCAACGATGAGGACTTGGAGAAAGCAGTAGTTAACTTGCTTAAAAATCTTCCAGGCAACCAAATCCTAATTGACCACTTCTTAGACCGTGCTGAAGAAGCAGAATCGGATTCTATATCAGATGGAGATGATGTGCATATTATCGGTATGATGGAGCATATTGAACCCGCAGGTATTCACTCTGGAGACTCCTATGCAGTCCTTCCTCCTTTTAGCTTGTCGCAGACGGTACAGCAAAAGATGGAAGAATATTCTATCAAATTAGCGAAGGCTTTGGATGTTATCGGCTTATTAAATATACAGTTTGCCATTAAAGGCGAAGATGTGTATGTGATTGAAGCCAATCCACGTGCTTCTCGTACAGTACCATTTATTGCTAAGGCATACGATGTTCCTTATATTAAGATCGCTACAAAAGTGATGTTAGGTGAGAACAAGTTGAAAGACTTTACCATCGAGCGTAAATTAACTGGCTGGGCAATTAAAGAGCCTGTTTTCTCTTTCTCTAAATTCCCAGAGGTAGACAAGCAGTTAGGCCCAGAGATGAAGTCTACAGGTGAATCTATCCGCTTTATCAAGGATCTACAAGATCCATACTTTAGAGATCTAGTGACTAAAAAATCAATGTTCTTAAACGCACAATAAGCATTTAAGCGATATAATAAAGGCCTATCATACGTAATTATGATAGGCCTTTTTATGCTATAGCATTAGCTAAGTAGCTGCTGAGCTGCAGCATCCTTGTCAATACTTGCTAGCGTCTATTCACGCTCTGAGCTGTATCGGCCTTGGCTTCTGGCTGGCAAAGCTTTATTCCACATCCTGTACACATCTAAAGCCTACATTGTTGGTAGGACTATTTTCCTCTCCTTTACCCCTGCTGCCCGCCTTATAGCGCTCACAATATTGATCATTGCAAAGGAATGAGCCTCCCCGCTGTACACGTTTGACAAGCTGTGGCTCTTGTGGATCATAGGAGTCCTGAGGGCCTTTAGGCGATTGCACAGGACTGTGACTGTAATAATCTGGGCGGTAATAATCGGCACACCATTCCCAAACATTCCCCTCCATATCATAGAGCCCCCAAGCATTGGCAGGATAAGATTTTACAGGAGCAGTGCCCGCAAAGCCATCCTCCAGACTGTTATTTTTTGGAAATTCACCTTGAAATATATTAGCTAGCCATTTCCCATCCTGCTTTAATTCGTTTCCCCAATAGTAGGTTTCCTGCTGATGCTGACCGGCCTTAGCGGCGTACTCCCATTCAGCCTCGGTAGGCAGTCGCTTGCCTACCCATTCTGCATAAGCCTGAGCATCCTGATAGGCTACTTGAGTCACTGGATGCTTATCCTTATCCTTGCTTACGCCCTTAGGTCCCTCAGGATAACGCCAACTTGCACCTGGCACATAAGACCACCATTGCAGGTGATTGCTCAAGCCAGCGAGCTGTTGTGGCGCCTGAAAGACTGCTGAGCCCGGAACAAGCATGGCCGGATCTACCCCTGGGAAATCCGCAGGGTTCAAAGCCCGTTCGGCAACGGTAATATAGCCTGTAGCCTGAACAAATGCCGCATACTGCGCTTGGGTCACTTCATGCTCATCCATATAAAAGGCTTTTAGCTCAACTGTATGAATAGGCTTGCTATCCTCAAAGTCATCCGAGCCCATTTCAAAACGTCCTGCGGGTATCAGTAGCATCTTCACCTTATCTTTACCTTTTTCAAAGAAAAGCGCAGCCGCTGGGGCAACAAAGCGTGAAGGGATGCTAGCAACAGCACAAGCTGCTACAGTATCGCTATTCAAAAGCTTAATCTGTTTATCCCCAGCAGAAGGGGATTGACAACTTATACACAACAGAAGTCCTAGAGAAAATGGGGGAATGGAATGCATAGCACTAAGATAATTTATATTTAGGAATAGCCATGCATAAATTTAGGCTTTCCAGAAAGCTACATTAGCGCAAAGCTGAGGCTAGCCATTTGAACTGTTTCGCAGGACAAGCAGGCCGAAATCAGGCCGAAAGCGGGCCGAAATCAGGCCGAAGGAAGCTTCCTAATGCCCTGGCTTACATAAAAAAAAGCGGGAGAATCATATGCAATGACTTTCCCGCTTTTTTTAAGAATCTAAGATATTAATCTACTTTCAATTGATTCTTCTGATCCTTAGAAACCTTTGGACGAATTCCAGTATTACCGCCACCGTTTAACGTTAAATCATGTGGGGTATTTGTCTTCCAAGCACCTTTAGTAAAGTCAGGGATAGCAACTGTCTTACTATTTTTTGCAACTGACTCACAGCTCAAGGGTACAATTACACTCCAAGAAGCTCCATCATACACATCTTGATCCAATGGCAAGCCATTACGTAGACAGTCGATCAATCTCCAGTCCATCATAAAGTCCATCCCGCCATGACCACCTACAGCCTTAGCCTGTTCGCCAATATATTTAATTAACTCAGGCGTGTATTTTTCGTAAAGGGCTTTCATCTCCTCTTCTTTTAAGAAAGAGTGTCCAAAAGCAATTCCTTCTTTAGGATATTTTTGTGCAAAGCCCTTCGTACCACTTAATACGTGTAAACGAGAATATGGACGTGGTGAAGTAACATCATGCTGAATCATCATGGTCTTACCTTTTTCCGTTTTAATCAAAGTCGTATCCATGTTTCCACGGTAACGTTGTCCCACAAACTCCTCGTAGAAAGGATCCGTAGCCGCCAATTCGCGTGCTTTTGCCCCCATCTGGAAGTCAGCAGTCTGCATAGCCACAAGATGTGTCATCTTATCCCCTCTATTAATATTCAAACACTGCGCGATTGGTCCGATACCATGTGTAGGATACAGGTTACCATTCATCTTAATGTTCTCACGCAATCTCCACATATTGTCATAACCATTTTTCTTGTTAAAGTTTAAGTCTAACAAATCATGGATATATGCACCTTCAGCATGAACTAACTCCCCAAACATTCCTTGACGCGCCATATTCAAGGTCAACATTTCAAAGAAGTCATAACAACAGTTCTCCAACATCATACAATGTTTCTTTGTTTCTTCCGAAACACGAACTACTTCCCAACATTCCTTAACAGTAAGTCCAATTGGCACCTCGGTAGCCGCATGCGCACCAGCTCTCATCGCAGCAATACACATAGGAGCATGGAACTGCCAAGGTGTACAGATATACACTAAATCTACCTCAACTTCTTTCAATAATTGTTTCCAACCATCTTCCCCAGAATAAGATTTTGCAGCGCTTAAGCCCTTGCCTGACAATATACGTTGTGCCTTTTCTACTCTATCAGCATGTTTATCACAAAGTGCAACAATCTCTGCTCCCTCAATATAGGACAGACGATCTACTGCACCTGGACCGCGCATACCTAAACCAATAACTGCGATTCTAACTTTGTTGATCTTTGGAGCAGCAAAACCACTCATGTTAAAACTTGGAGCAGCAGCCAATGCCGCATTGTTAATCGCTGGTAATGTGATTGCCACACTGGACAATAATGTCGCCTTCTTTAAAAAATCTCTTCTATTAGAACTCATAAGTTTAGATAAATTACTTTTTAAATTAAAGGGGACAATTAGGCCCCCTTTAAAATCACCTATTTTAAAACAAACTAAACAGTCTATTTGGCATAACCTATTTATACGTAGAAACAGGATACAAATGGTTATTGTTCGAGGGATTCTCTTTCCCCTTTCCTTCTACAAGTATAAGTTTATTAACATATAAAAAAAAGCCAAAAGACTAAGCAAACGTTTGCTCTATTTTTATCAATCAAAAATGATACAATCTTATTATAAACGCTTTAGGAGTTAAATTACGCTTATAAACCTAGCTGTCCAACAAGTTCTTTAAGCTGAATTTCAGCTAATTTAGCTTGCAAAATTGCGCCATTAAGTCGAGAGTTTGCATTGATATAATTCTCTTGTGCATCTCGAAATTCCACAGCAGAAATACTCCCTATTGTGTACTTTGCCAAGGTGATCTCCAAGTTTTGTTTCGCAATTTCCTCATTCTTTTCTTCCAGTTTCCGAAGCGACAAATTTGTTAAATAGGTCTCATAAGCCGTCTTAATACTGGTCTTTATCAATAGTCGTTGCTGCTCAATCTGAAGGCTAGCATGCTCCACCTGAATCTTTGCCACCCGCTCATTTCTGCGTTGATTAAAGCCATCAAATAGATTCATAGATGCCGTAACCCCATAATTTAAGCCCCTTGAATTTGAGCTGGACACAAAGCCCAAGCTGGATTCAGAACGGGCAAAGTTATAGCCACTATTTAGACGTATTGTTGGATAGCGCCCAGCCTTAACATTCTTAAGATCCAGTTCTGCAATCCGCTTATTTAAGACAATCATCTGCAAATCCGGATTTAACAAGGTGGACTTCTCCAAAAGATCCACATACTGAAGATCAGTATCAATATCCACCTGCTTATCCACGATAAAAGTCTCATCCAAGTCCCGAGCCATCACGCTGTTTAGATTGGTTTTAAGATTTTTAACCACCTCAATCTGCTTTAAGCGATTGGAGACATCCGTATTTAGGTTAACCTGCACATTGAGCACTTCCAATTTAGAAGCCTTTCCAATAGCATATCTATTCTCAGCTGTACGAAGGCGCTGTTCGGATATTACAATATTAGAATCCAAAGCCGTCAAATTGTTCTCTTGCTCGACGATCGTGTAATATAGAGTAATAACATCGGCTACAGTAGTCAACACGGTACGCTTTAAGTCCACATCACCAAGCTGTTGCAAGGCCTGTAGTTTTTCGTAGCGCGCAAACATCCCTAGTCCATCAAAAATAGTCCAGCCTAGACTGACCCCATAATTTAAGCTATTATTCTTGGCATTATCCAAGGAGCGCTCTTCGCCACTAGTTTGTACCTGCCGCGAATTCTGCACCGCATTATTCTGGGTCAAGCTTGCGGTAACTGTGGGCAGCATGCCTGCATTCCCATAGGTAACATTCTCCTGTATCCCCAAAAGACTATTTCGGGATAGGCGAATACTAAAATTATTATCCAGTGCTACCTCCACTGCTTCCCTAACCGAAAGCAAGGACTGCCCTTGTACCATAAGCAGTTGTAAAAAATAGCAACATATTATACTAGCAATCTTTTTCATCTAATCCTCCAAATTTTCAAACTCCGGGCGATGTGTTCTTTTCTTAGACATCATCATATAAAAAGCAGGTATCACAAATAGGGTTAAAACCAAGGAAAACAATGTTCCCCCTACAATAACCACCCCCATTCCCATGCGACTCGTGGAGGCCGCACCAAAGGAAATAGCAATAGGCAGTGCGCCAAAGCCAATAGCCAGAGAAGTCATTAGAATAGGTCTCAGGCGTGCCTCCGAGGCTTCTACTACCGCCTTATACTTGTCATAGCCTTGCTCACGCAACTGATTGGCAAACTCCACAATTAAGATTCCATTCTTGGTTACTAGTCCTATTAACATAATGGTTCCAATCTGGCTAAAGATATTCCAAGTCTGTCCAAACAACCATAGGGATAGTAGCGCTCCAGCAACAGCAAGAGGGACTGTAATAATAATGATAATAGGATCTACAAAGCTCTCAAATTGAGCTGCAAGGATTAAGAAAATCAAGAGCACGGCCAGCCCAAAAGCAAACATCGTGTTAGAGCCCGATTCAACAAAGTCTCGGGATTCACCGCCTAAGTCAGTAGTAAAGCTTTCATCCAACACCTTTTCCTTTATCCGCTCCATGGCTTCAATACCTTCTCCCATACTACGCCCAGCTGCAAGTCCAGCAGATACTGTGGCAGACATATAGCGATTATTATGATAAAGCTGAGGTGGGCTGCTCTGTTCTTGCATCGCTACAATATTATCCAATTGAATAAGGTCTCCCCTATTGTTTTTGACATAGATGGAGGCTAGATTTGTTGGGGTAGCTCTATCCTTGCGGTCAAACTGTCCCATAACCTGATACTGCTTGCCATTCATCATAAAGTAGCCAAAACGTTGCCCTGAAAGTGACATCTGCAAGGTTTGCGCAACATCCAGTACCGAAACCCCAAGGGATTGAGCCTTCTCCCGATTAATTGTAACATAGATTTCGGGCTTATTAAACTTGAGGTTTACATCCGTAATTGAAAAGGTATTGTCCTTGGCCAACTCTTCCATAAACTCAGGAATCTTCTCCTCGAGCTTCTGAAAATTAGGAGCTTGAATAATATATTGAATAGGCAAGCCACCTCTACGATTTACCGAGATAGTAGGCTGTTGAGATACCGCGACCCTAGCCTCTGAATAGGATCTTGTAATCTTAGAAAGGTAATTTGCAATCTCTTCTTGAGATCGTGCACGCTCTTCGGCGGGAACTAGTCCTAGCCGGATCATACCGCTGTTGGCCGAAGCCGAGCCAAAGCCTGGGGAAGTAATTACTAGACTAACCTTCTTCTCAGGCACCGAATCATTTATAAGCAGGGTAAGGTCTGTCATAAAACGATCCATATAATCATAAGAAACACCCTCTGGCGCTGTTGCCCGCAAGCTGAGGTAGCTACGGTCATCATAGGGCGCAGTCTCTTTGGGCAGTAACTGAAAGAAAAGGTAGATCAATCCAAAGCAAACCCCAAGAATAGCAAAGCTTAACCACTTGACAGCTAAAAACTTCTTTAATACTTCGGCATAGCCCTTATTTAACGCGACAAAATAAGGCTCCGTACGCATATAAAACTTACTCCGCTTCTGCTCGCCCCCCTTCATGAGGTAGGCATTCAACATCGGGGTTAAGGTTAAAGAAACAAATGCCGAGATCAGCACGGCTGCGCCTATCACAATCCCAAACTCTCGAAATAGCCGCCCGACAAAGCCTTCCAAGAAGACCACGGGCAAGAATACCGCTGCTAAGGTTACGGAAATTGAAATTACCGCAAAGAAAATTTCATTGGATCCTTTTATTGCCGCTGCAATAGGGGACATCCCTTCTTCAACCTTCTTAAAGATATTCTCTGTAACTACAATTCCATCATCTACCACTAAGCCTGTAGCCAGTACAATTGCTAAAAGCGTAAGCACATTAATAGAGAAGCCGCAGAGATACATAACAAAGAAGGTTGCAATCAAGGACACCGGAATATCAATTAGCGGCCTAAAGGCAATAGCCCAATTTCTAAAGAAAAGAAAGATAATGATTACCACTAATATAATGGCAATCATCAGGGTCTCCACTACTTCCAAAACGGACTTCTTAACAAACATGGTATTATCAATAGCCACATTCATTTCAAAACCTTCTGGTAGATCAATCTTCAACTTTTCCAATTCCTCATAAAAGCTATTCGCAATTTCTAGGTAATTGGTTCCTGGTTGAGGTATAACCGCGAGACTCACCATAGGGTAGCCCGAATCTGACATTTTAGTTTCAAAGTTTTCCGCCTCTAATGCCGCTTTACCAACATCGCCTAAGTATACCACCCTGTTGTTGTCCGAACGCACAATAATGTTATTAAACTGTTCCTCGGTTGAAAGGTTACCGATGGTTTTGACCGTAAGCTCGGTATTTTGACCTGTCAATTTCCCAGAGGGCAATTCCACATTCTGCGCATTCAATGCGGATCGAACATCCAAGACTGTCAGCCCATACGAAGCTAGCTTGGCAGGGTCAATCCAAAGTCGCATTGCGAACTTCTTTTGTCCCCAGATCTGTACAGAACTAACCCCTGGTATAGTTTGCAAGCGTTGCGCAACCACGTTTTCGGCATAATCCGATAACTCCAGCACATTCTTAGTTGAACTTTGAAGGGTTAAGGTAATAATAGGCTCTGAATCCGCATCTGCCTTGGATACTACAGGCGCAGCATCAATATCTTGTGGCAAGCTTCGCTGTGCCTGAGAAACCTTATCCCGCACATCGTTGGCTGCTTCTTCTAAGTTCTTGGTTAAATTGAACTCTATATTTATATTACTTACCCCTTGACTACTAGAGGAAGAGATATTCCGAATCCCATCAATAGAGTTAATCGCCTTTTCTAAGGGCTCCGTAATTTGGGATTCAATAATATCAGGGTTGGCCCCAGCATAATTGGTACGCACCGATATTTGTGCTGGGTCAATTGAAGGGTATTCGCGAACACCTAAGAAGGAAAATCCGATAATCCCAAATAAAATCAGCATCAAGTTCATCACAATGGTCAGAACAGGACGCTTTATACTTAATGTAGATAAACTCATCTATACTTTCCTTAGCGTAAATTAACCTTAACAGCTGCCCCATCCCTAAGCGACATCACCCCAGAAGTAAGCACTGTATCACCTGACACAAGACCTTTAGAAATTAAAACATGACTATCCGTTCTTCCCCCTGTCTCCACCAATACCTCCTTGGCTTTACCGTTGCGCATAACAAAAATCTTCTTCCCATTTTGGATAGGGATCAAAGCCTCCGCTGGCACCAATAGTCCATCTGTTAAGGTGACGAGTGGAAAGGTTATATTGGCAAATGTACCTGGTATGAGTTTCTGTGAAGCATTGTCAGACATGGCTTTAACTGTGAGCGTACGCGTAGCTGCTTCGATGGTAGGCTCGGTTGCAAATACTTGGGCATAATGCTCGCTCTCGGATCCTTGTACCGTAAAACGCACCCGCGTCCCCTTGTTTACCATATGTGCATATTTCTCTGGCAATGAAAAGAGTAGTTTGACGCGAGAAATATTTACTAACTGGGCTACATTTATAGCCGGAGTAACATAACTACCTTTGGAAATATTGCGTAAGCCTATAATACCAGAAAAGGCTGCCCGAACAACAGTCTTACTCAATTGCGCTTGTATTAATTGAATTTGGGACTTAGCAGTCCGAAAATCCGCACTAGCAATATCATATTCCTCCTGACTAATAGCCTCCTTAGCCAATAAGAGCTTAGCACGTCGTTCGTTCTCCCCTGCAAGGTTGCTACGGGTAGTAGCTTGAGCAAGCTGCGCACGCAATTCCGCATCATTAATCGTAAATAAAGTTTGCCCCTGTGAAACATGAGCCCCTTCAGTAAAGTTAATCGATTCTACAATGCCCGATATTTCGGCATGCACATCAATCTGCTCGTTGGCTTCAATAGAGCCCGACAACATCACAAAGTCCGAAAACTCTTGCCCCTTAATTACTTCACCAAAAACAGCAGAAGCCTTAGGACCTCCCCCCCGACCAGCACTAGCTGCATTGGCCGAATCATTCTCTTTATTCTGTTGGATGCGATAAAATACAAGTGAAGCTATAAGTAACAGAAAAGCACTTAGTATAATAATAGACTTTTTTTTCATGGACACAGTTTAGTATAACTTTGGATCCTAAAAATAACAAATTTTAACACATGCTATTGTAATAATCTTATGATGAAATTTTGAAAGCAGTAAAAGGTTAAAAAATTATACTATACACGGGTAATATATGG